>DAIMIM010000064.1:0-11587 GCA_036722755.1 Caldimonas sp.
TCGGCTTCTTCATCGTCCTCACGCACTTCCTCTATTCGCAGTCGCTGCCGGTCGCGGTGGCCATGCTGGTGTCGGTGTGGGGGCTGCTCACGGCGCTCGTCCTCGCGCACATGCCGGTCGGCCAGCCGAGCCTCGCCAGGGCCGGCGCCCTGGCGGCGCGCACCGCCCTGTTCGGCGCGCCGCTGATGGCGCTGCTCTTCGTGCTGTTCCCGCGCGTCGGCCCGCTCTGGGGTGTGCCGCAGGACGGCATCAATTCGACCGGCCTGTCGAACTCCATGCGAATGGGCTCGCTCACAGAAGTCGTTCGCGACGATTCGATCGCGATGCGCGTGCGCTTCGACGGGCCGGCACCGCCGCCTTCCGAGATGTACTTTCGCGGCCCGGTGCTGACCCGCTTCGACGGCACCGAATGGACGCCGCTCGGCCTGCCGTTCGCACCGCTCAGCTTTCCGCCGCGCCCGCCAATGCTCAAAACGCAGGGCGCGACGCTGGGCTACGAGGTGACGCTCGAGCCAATGCGCCTTGCATCGCTGCCGCTGCTCGAAGCGACGACGGCGGTCACGCCGTTCGAGGGCTACCGGGTCGTGCCGCGCGACGACCTGCAGTGGCTCGCCGATCGGCCGCTCCTCGATCGCATCCGCTTTCGCGCCGAGGCGCACACGCAGTTCACGCTCGGGCGGCCGCGCCGCGATGGCGAACTCTTCGAGGCGACCGAGCTGCCGCCGGGCTACAACCCGCGCACGTTCGCCTGGGCACGGGCGTTTCGCGCCGACCCACGCAACGGCAGCACCGCGACCGCGTTCGCGCAAGCGGTGCTGCGCCACATCACGACCGGCGGCTTCACCTACACGCTGGCGCCGGGCGACTACGGACGCAACGGCGTCGACGAGTTCTGGCTCGACCGCAAGGAAGGCTTCTGCGAGCACTTCGCCTCGGCCTTCGTCGTCGTCATGCGCGCCGCCGGCTTTGCGGCCCGCGTCGTCACCGGCTATCAGGGCACCGACCTGCCGGCCTACGACGGCTACTACATCGTCCGGCAAAGCTCGGCCCACGCCTGGGCCGAGTTCTGGCAGACCGGCGTGGGCTGGGTGCGCGCCGATCCGACAGGCGCGATCGCGCCGGACCGGATCGGCCGGAGCAGCCGCCTGGTATCGCGGCCGGGCCTCGTCGTCGGCGCGATCGATGCGGTAAGCCCCGAGCTGGTCGAGAGCTTGCGCAGGGGCTGGGAAGCCGTCAACAACCGCTGGAACCAGTGGGTGCTCAACTATTCGCGCGGCCAGCAGCTCGACATGCTGAAGAACATCGGCTTCGCCTCACCGAGCTGGGAGGACTTGGCCACGCTGCTGGTCGGCGCGCTGAGCACGCTCGCGCTCGTCGGCGCGGCCTGGGCCTGGTTCGACCGGCGCCGCGTCGACCCATGGGTGCACCAGCTCGATCGCATGAAGCGTGCCCTGCGCCCGCTCGGCATCGCCGCAGCGCCGCACGAGACGCCGCGCACGCTCGCCGAGCGCATTCGCGAACGGCTCGGCGCCGCCGGCGACGCCTTGACGACGATGCTCGCTGCGCTCGAGACGCAGCGCTACGGCAAGGCCAGCGCAAAGCGGCCCGACGCCGCGCTGACGCGCGCCTTCACGGCCGAATCGCGCCGCTTGCGCAGCGCCCTTGGGCGCTAGCGCGCGGCCGCGCTCGCGAATGGCCGGTCGATAATCGCCCGATGCTCCGATCGAGGCCTCGTCGTACCCTGCTTCTCGGCGCCGCCGGCTGGTCGGCGCTGATCGTCTTCCCGACCAGCGCGGCACGCAAGGCAAAACGGCAGTTGCCGGTGGCCGACGACGGCGCACCCGACCTCGTCACCTACGGCTCGAGAGACGACGTCATGCGCTTCGCCGACGGCGTCGCCGAACGCCGCGGCCTCGATCCCGCATGGGTGCGCGGCGCGCTCGAGCAGGCGCGCTTCGTGCCGAGCGTGGTGCGCTCCATCATGCCGCCGCCCGCGGGCGTGGCGAAGAACTGGGCGGCCTACCGCGCCCGCTTCGTCGAGCCGATCCGCATCCGCGCCGGCGTCGCCTTCTGGTGTGCCAATGCGACGTGGCTGGCAACGGCTGACGAGGTCTATGGCGTGCCGCCGGAGATCGTCGTCGGCATCGTCGGCGTCGAATCGATCTACGGCCGGCAGATGGGGAACTTTCGCATCATCGATGCGCTCGCCACGCTGGCGTTCGACTTCCCTGCCGGCCGCAAGGACCGCAGCGACTTCTTCAAGGACGAGCTCGAGAGCTGGTTCGTGCTCTGCAGGAGCGAAGGCATCGAGCCGCTTGCCTGGAAGGGCAGCTACGCCGGCGCCATCGGCATGGCCCAGTTCATGCCGTCGAGCTTCAACAAGTACGCCGTCGATCTCGACGGCGACGGCCACGTCGACCTGCACGGCAGCGGCGCCGACGTGATCGGCAGCGTCGCCAACTACCTCGCGGAGTTCGGCTGGAAGCGTGGCTTGGCGGTCCGCTTCGACGTCAAGGCGCCGGTCGACAGCAGCGAACGCGCCGCGTTGCTCGCGCCCGACATCGTTCCCTCGTTCACGGCCGAGGACATGGCCGTGCACGGAGCCGTGCTGCAGGCGGAAGCGAACGCCGCGGACAGCCTGTTCGCCCTGGTCGAACTGCAGAACGGCGACGCTGCGCCGAGCTACGTCGCCGGGACGAGCAACTTCTATGCACTCACGCGCTACAACTGGTCGAGCTATTACGCGATGGCGGTTCTCGAGCTCGGGGAAGCGGTCCGGCGCGCGATCAGCAACGCGATCGTCTAGCGACTTCAGCCGAGCGCACCGTGCGGCGGCGCTGGGACAAGGCTCGCGCCTGGCTCTACATCGCGCTCAACGACTCGGCCCCGAACGTCGGGCGCTGAGCGCCCAGGAACGACTCGATCCAGCAACGCAGCCGCGCGTCGCCCGGCCAGCCCTCCCGGACCTCGAGGCCGCGATGCAGATCGAAGCTCGAATCGAACCAGCCTGGCCCGATCGGCGCTGTCCGCGCCGGACCGCTCGCGCCGATCGGCATGGCTGTGGAAGCGAGCAAGCGCAGCGGCAATTCGATCGACATGTCGGTCTCCGTCAAGAAGCCGCCAGTGTCTCGGCGCCGTCTCGTGAAGCCCATCCCGCGGAAGGTCGAAAAGAGCGTGTGCCGACGCCCTCCGAAGAAGGCCCGCCCTCAGGCCTTCAGGCCCTGGGAATCGCGTGGAATCACGCTTACCGCGACGGCCATGCTCTGGCCGCGCCCGCCCAGGATGACGCCGCGCAGCGGAACGACATCGGCGAAGTCAGCGCCCCAGGCCAGCGTGATGTAGCGCCGGTCGGCGAGGTGCCCGTTGGTCGGATCGAACTCGACCCAGCCGTGCCATGGCGAGTACGCGGCGACCCAGGCATGGGACGCGTCGGCGCCGAGCAAGCGGGGTCGACCCGGCGGCGGATCGGTGAGCAGGTAGCCCGACACGTAGCGAGCCGGCAGACCGCTGCCGCGCAGGCAGGCGATCATGAGATGCGCGAAATCCTGGCAGACGCCGCGGCGCAGCTCGAGCACCTCGTCGACCTGCGTCGTCACGGTCGTCGCTTCGGCGTCGAACTCGAAGTCGGCGTGGATGCGGTCCATCAGGCTCGTCACCGACTCGAGCCAGTCTCGGCCGGCGCGAAAGCTCGGCGATGCGTAGGCACACGCGCTGTCCGACCAGGGCACCAGCGCGCTCTGCTCGCGCATGCGCGCCGGCACGAGGCCGTCCTGTGCGGGATCGGTGCGCAGCGCGTCGCGCACCGCTTCCCAGGCCTGCGCATCGCCGGCAACGGCCAGAGGCCGCTCGTCGATCTCCACGTCCGCACGCATGCGCACGCTGAGCAGCGGATGCGGCCCGTGCACGGCGAAGTGGGTGACGCCATTGCCATAGGCATCGCGCTCGTCGCGCCGCTCATCGACCGGGGGCTCGATCTGCAGCTCGTGCGACAGCACGCGTTGCCAGGGCAGGACGCGCGGCGTCAGGTGAGCCAGCTGCCACGACTGCGAGACCGGCACGCGGTACGCGTAGCGCGTCTCATGGTCGACCGTGTAGCGGGCCGCGCTCATCGCATCGGCGCCGTTTGCGGCTGCGTCATGCGGCGAGCGACAGGATGCTGCGCGGCACCGCGTGCGAGAAGAATTTCATCGAGATGTCGTCGGAGACCGCATAGGCCATGCGTTGCAGCTGGGCAAGGAGCTGCGCCAGCGCCTCGCTGTCGGGATCGAGGTCGGCGGCCTTCAGCGCGCGCAAGGCGGCGTGCGCCGGAGCGATCGTCTCGCCGGCGAAGCGGCCGTGCGTCGCCTCGATGCGCCCGATGTAGTCGGCAAGACCCTTGACCTGGAACGCCAGGGAGCGCGGATTCGCCTCGTCGCGCACGACCATGTCGAGCACGGGCAGCCATTCCGGAGCGGCGAGATAGCGGGAGCGATAGGTCACGCTCGAATCGGCGAGATCGAGCAGCCAGTCGAGCTCGTGGGCGCGGCCTTCGTTCGTGGCCACCGTGAGCGCACTGCACATCGTTGCCAGCCGCTCGACGCGCCGGCCCATCGACAGGAAGCGCCAGCCGATGCCGCGCGTCATGCCGTCGAGCACGAAACCCGAGAGCGTCATCATCGCGGTGATGGCGCGGTCGAGCCAGACCAGCGTGTTCGGCAGCGTCGGCTCGCGCTGGAACACCGGATCGGCGATCAGCCGGTTGAGCGTTCGCCAGTGGTCCGTCGACATCCGGTCGCGCAGGCTGAAGGCGACGCGAGAGAGCTGGCGCAGGCGCTGGTTCAACATCGCTTCCGGGTGCGTCGCGGCGCGGCGCAGCTGCCTTGCGACATGCTTCTTCGAGTCGACGAGGCCGAGCTTTTCGGCCAGGGCCCACGACGGCGGCGAGCCACCGGCGCGCGCACCGGGATCGTCCAGCACTTGCGCCAGCGCGACGCGCAGCAGCCGCACCGACGCGTCGCAGCGCTCGCTGTAGCGGCCGAACCAGAACAGGTTCTCCGCGGCTCGCGACGCCAGGGTCGCGTTCGAGTCGACCAGCTGCCCGGCCGAGACCGTCTGCGACAGCAACGAGAACGACGCGTTGACCGGCGCCGCCGACAGCACCCAGGTGTCCTTCGAGCGGCCGCCGCGTTGCATGGCGATGACGCGCGATTCCTCGTCGCTGGCGACGCGGGTGAGGCCGCCCGGCATGACCCGCCAGCCGCTCGGCGTCGCCACCGCGAAAACACGCAGGCCGACCGTGCGGGCGGCAAAGGCATCGGCAGCGCCACGCTCGATCACCGGCGCGCGCGAGACATGCACCCATTCCTGCGCGACGTAGTGGTGGGGCCGCGCAACGATGCGCAGGCGCAGGCGCTCGCGCTCGACCGCCGACAGGTCCTCGACGACGATCGGCCGCTCGTTGGCCGAACGCTCGAGCGGCTTGATGATGAGGCGCTCGGGATGCTGCCAGGCGTCGTCGAGCGCCGCCGGCTCGCCGAGCCACCAGGTCGCCACCGACGGCAGCTTCAGCGGCTCGCCGAGCAGCTCCCTGGCGAGCTTGGGCAGGTAGCCGAGCAGGGCGCCCGACTCGAGCACGCCAGAGCCGAGCGCATTGGCAATCAGCACGTTGCCGCGCCGCGCGCATTCGGTCAGGCCGGCGATGCCCAGCGCCGAATCGGAGCGCAGCTCGAGCGGATCGCAGTAGTCGTCGTCCTGGCGGCGAACGATCGCGTGGACCCGTTGCAGGCCGTCGATGGTCTTCAGCCAGACGCGCTCGTCGCGCACCGTCAGGTCGCTCCCTTCCACGAGCGCGAAGCCGAGATAGCGCGCCAGCAGCGCATGCTCGAAGTAGGTCTCGTTGTAGGGCCCGGGCGTGAGCATGACGATGCGGGTCGGCCCGCTGTCCCCGGCCTGGCGCGGCGCCCAGCGCAGCAAGGCGGCGCGCTGCGCCTCGAAGAAGGAGGCGAGGTGCTGCACCGGCAGCTCGCGAAACATCTGCGGAAACACGCGCGAGACGACGAGCCGGTTTTCGAGCGCGTAGCCCGAGCCCGACGGCGCTTGCGTCCGGTCGCTCACCACCCACCACTGGCCATCGGGCGAGCGCGCCAGGTCGGCGGCGTACTGCAGCAGGTGCATTCCGCCGGCCGGCCGAATGCCCTTCACGGGGCCGAGAAAGCCGCGGTGGCCGAACACCACCGGCGGCGGGATCGCGCCGTTCTTGAGCAACGTCTGCGCGCCGTAGATGTCGCCGAGCACGCGATTGAGCAGATCGGCGCGCTGCTCGATGCCGGCCTCGATCGCCGCCCACTCCTCGGCCGGTAGCAGCAGCGGCATGGGATCGACCTGCCACGGCCGGTGCGCACCCATCGCATCGTCGTAGACGTTGTAGGTGATGCCCTGCTCGCGGATCTGCCGTTCGGTCAGCGTCAGCGTGTCGCTGACCTCGCGCTCGTTGCGATCGGCCAGCGCGTGCATGAACGCCTGCCAGTGCGGGCGCGGCTCGCCGGGCGCCGACAGCAGCTCGTCGTAGCGATCGTCGAGCGCGGCGTAGCCGCCGAGCAGCTTCGTCAATGTCGGCACGGCTTCGGTGCTCACTGGCGGCGCAGATCGAGCGTGTTCGGAAAGTCCGGGTTCGGCGCTTCGGCGGGAGCGGCCATCTGCCCGGGCGTGTGCCCGGTGCGAAAGAACCGCGCGAGGCGGCGGGCTTCGGCCTCGAGCGCGTTGACCGGGAAGGCCGTGTAGTTGATGCCGCCCGGGTGCGCGACGTGGTACTGGCAGCCGCCGACCGACCGGTCCATCCAGGTGTCGACCAGATCGAACACCAGGGGCACGTGCGTGCCGATCGTCGGGTGCAACGCCGACGGCGGGTTCCAGGCGCGGTAGCGCACCCCGGCCACGAACTCGCCGGTGATGCCGGTCGGCTGCAACGGCACGCGGCGGCCGTTGCAGGCGAGCACGTGCCGCTCGCCGACCATGTTGGCGACCTTGACCTCGATGCGCTCGACCGACGAATCGACGTAGCGCGAGGTGCCGCCGCCGCCGCTCTCCTCGCCCAGCACGTGCCAGGGCTCGAGCGCCATGCGCAGCTCGACTTCGACACCCGCGGCCACGAAATCGCCGAGGAACGGAAAGCGGAACGCGAGGTGCGGAGCGAACCACGACAGCTCGACCGGGTAGCCGAAGCCGCGCAGCTCCTCGACCACGTCACGCAGGTCTTCCCAGACGACATGCGGCAGCATGAAGCGGTCGTGCAACTGCGTGCCCCAGCGCACCAGGCGCGCCGGCCGGTACGGCTCGGCCCAGAAGCGCGCGACCAGCGAGCGCATGAGCAGTTGCTGCACGAGGCTCATGCGCGCGTGCGGCGGCATCTCGAAAGCGCGCATCTCGAGCAGGCCCAGACGACCCGCCGGCCCATCTGGCGAGTAGAGCTTGTCGATGCAGAACTCGGCCCGATGCGTGTTGCCGGTGACGTCGATGAGCAGGTTGCGCAGCAGCCGGTCGATCAGCCAGGGCGGGCAGTGCCCCGCCCCCAAGGCAGTCGCATGCCTGAGCTCGGCGAAGGCGATCTCGATCTCGTAGACCGAGTCGTTGCGCGCTTCGTCGATGCGCGGCGCCTGGCTGGTCGGGCCGACGAACATGCCCGAGAAGATGTAGCTGAGCGCGGGGTGGTTGTGCCAGTACGCGATCATGCTGGCGAGCAGGTCGGGCCGGCGCAGGAACGGCGAATCGTTGGTGGTCGCACCGCCGAGCACGAAATGGTTACCGCCGCCGGTACCGGTGTGGCGGCCGTCGAGCATGAACTTCTCGCTCATCAACCGCGTCTCGCGAGCGGCGTCGTACAGATGCGTGGTCAGCGCGACCAACTGCGCCCAGCTCGACGATGGCTGCACATTGACCTCGATCACGCCCGGATCCGGCGTGACCCGCAGGACGGCGAGGCGCGGATCGCGCGGCGGCTCGGTGCCCTCGAGGATCACCGGCGTGCCGGTCGCGCGCGCCGTCGTCTCGATGGCGGCGACCACGTCGAGGTAGTCCTCGAGCGCGGCGACCGGCGGCATGAAGACGTACAGACGCCCGCCACGCGGCTCGGCGCTGATGGCGGTACGCACCACCGTGGTCGCCGACTCGAACGGCCGCAACGGCGCCGAAGGCGAGTGCCCCGGTGGCTCGATGTCGTGCGAGCCGCTCGGCGTCGGATGCTCCGATGTCCGGTCGGCGTGGTCGCTGGTCCGGTGCCACGACGGATCGACTTGGCGCAGCACGACGCGCGGCGGCAGCGCCGCGAAATGCTGCGTCGGGTCGGGCATGTGGATCGGCTCGATGTCGTCGGCCGCGATCCAGGGCAGCGAGTCGAGCGGCAGCCGGTAGCCGATCGGCGAATCGCCGGGGATCAGGTAGCAGCGCTCGCCGCGCAGATGCCATGAGCTGGAGCGCCACGCGGCTGCGTCGCGTTCGTCGCGCTTCACCGGCAGGGCGTAGCCGACCGGCGTGTCGAGGCCGCCTTCGAAGATGCGGCGCAGGCGCTCGCGTTCGATCGGATCAGCCAGGCGCGCATCGAAAGGATCGACGTTGCTCGGCAGCCGGCCTTCACGCCAGCGCAGGTACCACGCATCTTCGTAGGCAGGGAAGACGTGCGCTGCATCGACGTCGAGCACGGCGGCGAGATGGCGCAAGAAGGCGTGCGCCGTCGCCGCGGTCGCGCCGAGATCCTTGTGCTCGTCGGCGAAGAGCGCCGGGTCTTCCCAGATCGCCGTGCCGTCCTTGCGCCAGAAGAGGTTGAGCGACCAGCGCGGCAACTGCTCGCCCGGATACCACTTGCCCTGGCCGAAGTGGAGCAACCCGCCCTGCCCGTAGCGGGCGCGCAGATGCTCCATCAGCTCGACGCTCAGGAGACGCTTGGTCGGACCGAGCGCCTCGGTGTTCCACTCACCGCCCTCGCGGTCGGAGGCAGAGACGAAGGTCGGCTCGCCGCCTTGCGTCAGGCGCACGTCGAGTCGTTCGAGATCGGCGTCGACCTGCGCGCCGAGTTTGTCGATCGAGCTCCACTGCGCTTCGCTGTATGGAAACGTGACGCGCGGCGCTTCCCAGATGCGCCGCACCGACATGTGGTGCTCGAAGGTCGACTCGCACGCCTCGATCTCGCCGCTGATCGGCGCGGCCGACGACGGCTCCGGCGAGCAGGCCAGCGGAATGTGGCCTTCGCCTGCGTACAGGCCCGAGGTGGGATCGAGCCCGATCCAGCCAGCGCCTGGCAGGTAGACCTCGCACCAGGCATGCAGGTCGGTGAAATCGATTTCGGTGCCGCTCGGCCCGTCGAGCGACTTGACATCGCTCTTGAGCTGGATGAGGTAGCCCGAGACGAAGCGCGCGGCCAGGCCGAGATGGCGCAGCAGTTGCACCAGCAGCCAGCCGCTGTCGCGGCACGAGCCGCTGCGGTTGACGAGCGTCTCCTCGGGCGCCTGCACGCCCGGCTCCATGCGGATCAGATACGCGATGTCCTTCTGCAGTCGCTGGTTCACGGCCATCAGGAAGCCGCTGGTCGGGCGCTCGCTGGTGTCGATGCCGGCGAGGTACGCGGCGAAGGCCGGCGTCGCCGGTGCCCTGGTGAGGTAGGGCGCGAGCTCGACGAGCAGATCCTTCTCGTAGGCGAACGGAAAGGTTTCGGCGCTCGGCTCCAGGAAGAAGTCGAACGGGTTCATGACCGCCATCTCGGCGACCAGGTCGACCTCGACGCGAAAGAACGTCGTCACGTTCGGAAAGACCAGCCGGGCCAGGTAGTTCGACTGCGGATCCTGCTGCCAGTTGACGAAATGCGTGGTCGGCTCGACCCGCATCGAGTAGCTGAGGATGCGCGTGCGCGAGTGCGGCGCCGGGCGCAGCCGCACGACCTGCGGGCCGAGATGGATCGGCCGGTCGTAGCGGTAGTGCGTGACGTGGTTCAGCGCGACGTGGATCGACATTCAGGATTTCTTCGGTGTTCGTTGTCTGGCTAGGGGGCAACCGGCACGAGGAAGTCGCGGCTGATGCCGGCGCCGAGCGCGTTGACGCGCTCGAGAAATTGTGTCAGGTAGGCGTGCAGCCCGGTGGCGATGATCTCGTCGATGCGGCCGTACTGCAGGTCGGCATCGAGGCGGCCGGCCAGCCGCAGCGTGTCGCCCGACTGTTCGTTGGCGACGCGGCGCAGGTTCGAGACGACCTCGTGCATGCAGGCGGCGAGCGAACGCGGCATGTCCTGGCGCAGGATCAGCAGCTCGGCCACCTTCTCGGGCCGGATCACGTTGCGATAGACCTTGCGATAGACCTCGAAGCCCGACACTGAACGCAACACCGCCGACCAGTGATAGAAATCGAACTCGACGTCCTTGCCGCCTGCGTCGGCCTCGGCCTGCGAAGGAGCTGCCTGCGCCGTCGACGCCGATGGCGCAGGCCGCTGCGGCGGTGATTGCGATTGCGACTGCGACGCGCGCACGTTCGGCGCCCGCTCGCGCCCGGCGCCGCCATTGTTGAAACCGAACGGCTCGGGGCCGGCCGCATGGAATTTCACGTCGAGCAGGCGTGCCGTGTTGTCGGCACGCTCGAGGAAGCTGCCGATGCGCAGGAAATGGAAGGCCTGGTCCTGGAGCATCGTGCCGACCGTGACGCCGCGCGAAAGATGCGAGCGAAACTTGACCCACTCGAAGGCCTCGCCCGGGCTCTTTCCGAAGGCATCGTCGGCGACCATGCGCTGGAACTCGAGCCAGGTCTGGTTCTGCGTTTCCCAGACCTCGGTCGTCAGCGTGCCGCGCACCGCGCGGGCGTTCTCGCGCGCCGCCATCAGGCAGCTGCGGATCGACGAGCCGTTGGCCGCGTCGCTCACCATGTAGTCCATGACGCTCTTCGGCGTCACCGGTCCGTGCCGCTTGGCGAAGTCGCCGGTGAGCTCGCTGATGCTGAGCAGGCCGCGCCAGCCCTGCTCCGCCGCGCCGTCCGACTGCGGCAGCAGCGACATCTGGTAGTTGACGTCGAGCATGCGCGCGGTGTTCTCGGCGCGCTCCATGTAGCGCGCCATCCAGAACAGGTGGTCGGCGGTTCTAGACAACATGGACGGGCAGCGAATGAAGGGAGCGTGGGGGCATCATGCTCATGCTTCCAGAATCCAGGTGTCCTTGGTCCCGCCGCCTTGCGACGAGTTGACGACGAGCGAGCCCTCCTTCAGCGCCACGCGCGTCAGGCCGCCGGGCACCATCTGCACGGTCTTGCCGGAGAGCACGAACGGGCGCAGGTCGATGTGGCGCGGCGCGATGCCGCTCTCGACAAAGGTCGGGCAGGTCGAGAGCGCCAGCGTCGGTTGCGCGATGTAGCGCGACGGGTCGGCGACGAGCGCACCACGGAAGGCTTCGATCTCGGCCTGCGTCGAGGCCGGCCCAACCAGCATGCCGTAGCCGCCGGCGCCGTGCACTTCCTTGACGACGAGCTCGCCGAGGTGGGCCAGGATGTACGAGAGGTCCTTCGCATCGCGGCCAAGGAACGTCGGCACGTTGGCGAGGATGGGCTTTTCGCCGAGGTAGAACTCGATCATCTTCGGCACGTA
>DAIMIM010000065.1:0-11530 GCA_036722755.1 Caldimonas sp.
ATCATCACGATGGACGGCGAGCACGAGGTCAACGAGGTCTGGTTCGACAACGTCGAGGTGCCGGCCGACCAGCTCATCGGCGAGGAGAACAAGGGCTGGACCTACGCCAAGTACCTGCTCGCCCACGAGCGCACCAACATCGCCGACGTCAACCGGGCCAAGCGCGAGCTCGAGCGGCTGAAGCGCCTGGCAGCGTCCGAGGGCATCTACGACGAGCCGCGATTCCGCGACCAGATCGCCAGCCTCGAGGTCGACGTGGTCGCGCTCGAGATGATGGTGCTGCGCGTGCTCTCGGCGGAAAAGAGCGGCAAGCAGAGCCTCGACGTCGCCGGCCTCCTGAAGATCCGCGGCAGCGAGATCCAGCAGCGCTACACCGAGCTGATGATGCTTGCCGCCGGCCCGTCGTCGGTGCCGCTGAACCGCGAGGCGATGGAGGCCGGCTGGCAGGCAGAACAGGCCGGCGCCGCGTTCGTCGCGCCGCTGGCCGGCACCTACTTCAACATGCGCAAGACGACGATCTACGGCGGATCGAACGAAGTGCAGCGAAACATCGTCGCCCAGACGGTGCTCGGGAGCTGACGATGGACTTCGATTTCAGCGATGACCAGGAGATGCTGCGCGACTCGGTGCGCCGCTGGGTCGACAAGAGCTACGACTTCGAGAAGCGCCGCGGGGTCGTCAAGGCCGGCGGCTATTCGGCCGAGGCGTGGACCGGCCTCGCCGAGCTCGGCCTGCTCGGCCTGCAGGTGCCGGAAGCGCAGGGCGGCCTCGGGCTCGGCGCAGTCGACGCGATGATCGTGATGGAGGAGCTCGGCCGCGGCCTCGTGCTCGAGCCGTACGCGGCTGTCGCGCTGGTGGCGACGCGATTGCTCGACGCCGGCCGCGCCCCGTCGGCGCCGCTCTGGTTGCGGGGCATCGCCGAAGGCGCGGAAATCGTCGCCCTCGCGCAGGAAGAACGGCACTCGCGATACCGCCTCGGCCACGTCGAGACCAGGGCGACCAAGCGCGGCGGCAACTGGCATCTGAGCGGCACCAAGACGGTCGTCCCGGCCGGCGGCGTGGCCGGCGCGTTCATCGTCTCCGCCCGGGTCTCGGGCGACGCCGACGATGCGAGCGGCGTGGCCCTGTTCCTGGTCTCGAAGGGCGGCGCCGGCATCGAGATCAAGGTCTATCCCACGCAGGACGGTGCGACCGCTGCCGATCTCGTGTTGAGCGGCGCCGAGGCCGTCGAGCTGCTTCCCGCCGGCGAGGCGATGGCAGCGCTCGAGCACGCGGTCGACATCGGCATCGCCGCGCTCTGCGCCGAGGCCGTCGGCGCGATGGACAAGCTCGTCGCCCTGACCGTCGAGTACATGAACACGAGAAAGCAGTTCGGCGTGACGATCGCGACCTTCCAGGCGTTGCGCCACCGGATGGCCGACGTCAAGATGCAGCTCGAGCTGGCCCGCTCGATGAGCTTTTTCGCGACGCTGAAGCTGGGTGAGCCGGCGCCGGCGCGGCGGCGCGCGCTCTCGCAGGCCAAGGTGCAGCTCGGCCAGTCGATGCGCTTCGTCGGCCAGCAGTGCATCCAGCTGCACGGCGGCATCGGTGTCACCGACGAGTACGCGGCGAGCCACTACTTCAAGCGGCTGACCGTGATCGAGATGACCTACGGCGACACCATGTTCCACCTCGGCGAGGTGTCGGCGCGGATGCAGGACACGGCGGGCGTCTTTGCCTGAGATGGAGCCCCCACGCTCCCTCCGGTCGCTGCCCCCCGAGGGGGCGCGGCCGCGCTTGGGGCGGCCCGGCGCCCGGCCGGCGCACGCGACGTGACGTTCGGATTGACTGCGGTCGCCGGCCTCTCGGTCGGCCATTTCACCGACGCGCGCCGGCCGACCGGCTGCACGGTCGTGCTCGCGGACGGCGGCGCGGTCTGCGGTGTCGACGTGCGCGGTGCTGCGCCCGGCACGCGCGAGACGGAGCTGCTGTCGCCCGTCAACACGATCGAGAAGGTCCATGCCGTCTTGCTGTCGGGCGGCAGCGCCTTCGGTCTCGATGCGGCGGGTGGCGTCATGCGCTGGCTCGACGAGCGCGGCATCGGCGTCGCCGTCGGGCCCAGGCGCGACGGCGGCAAGCCCTTGACCGTACCGATCGTCCCGGCCGCCATCCTGTTCGACCTGGGGATCGGCGACCCGACCATTCGCCCCGACGCCGCGGCCGGCTACGCCGCCTGCGAGGCGGCGAGCTGTGTGACGCCGGCCGAAGGCAACGTCGGCGCCGGCGCGGGCGCGTCGATCGGCAAGATGTTCGGCATGGAGCGTGCGATGCGCGGCGGCCTCGGCACGGCCTCGATCACGGTCGGCGGCGTCACGGTCGCGGCGCTGGTCGCCGTCAACGCGATGGGCGACGTGGTCGACCCGGCCAATGGCGCGATCGTCGCCGGTGCGCGGCGCAGCGACGGGCCGG
The DNA here is from genome assembly GCA_036722755.1 of Caldimonas sp. GTDB lineage: Bacteria > Pseudomonadota > Gammaproteobacteria > Burkholderiales > Burkholderiaceae_C > Schlegelella_A. The sequence continues at coordinate 2,449 of DAIMIM010000065.1, forward strand.
GTTTCATCGACACCATGGCGGCAGTGCGGCGAGGCGAATGGCCCGCGTCGTTCGCCCTGCGATCGGGCGCCGTCGAGACAGGAGCCGAAGCGACGACCCTGGCCGTCGTCGCCACCGATGCACGCCTCACCAAGGCCGAAGCGACCAAGGTCGCGCAGATGGCGCACGACGGCCTGGCGCGAACGATCCGGCCGATCCACACGATGAGCGACGGCGATGTCGTCTTCGCGCTCGCCACCGGCAAGAGCGGCAAGCGGCTGCACCCGACGCTGCTCGGCGCGCTCGCCGCGGAGGTTCTCGCCGACGCCGTGCTTCGCGCGGTTCGCGCCGCGTCGCCGCTCTCCGGTGCGGGCCTGCCAAGCCTTCCTGCTGCCAGTGATCCTGCCGCCGCCGGTCCAGGCAGCGACGCCCAACGAGGCTCCCCATGACACACCCTTCGACCCTCTCGATGACCAGACGCCGATTCGTTCTCGCCGCCGCCGCGACCGGGGCCGCGCCTCTGGCCGGATGCGCAATCGACCAGCCGAAAGCAGGCGACTTTGCGCCGATCGTCTTCGTCCCCGGCAATGGCGACACCGCGGGCTTGTGGATCGCGACGATCTGGCGCTTCGAATCGAACGGCTGGCCACGGGCGCGGCTGCACGCGATCGACCTGCCGTATCCGAACGCGCGCAGCGACGACGCGACAGCGCAGCCCGGCAGCACCTCGACCGCAGAGCACATGGCCTATCTCGCCGCCGAGGTGCGGCAAGTCATCGCCGCGACCGGTGCGCCGAAGGTCGTGCTGGTCGGCAACTCGCGGGGCGGCTACCCGATCCGCAATTTCATCGCCAATGGCGGCGGCGCCAGCCTCGTCTCCGCCGTCGTGCTCGGCGGTACGCCAAACCACGGTGTCTGGGCCCACAACGGCTTCCTGCCGGGCAGCGAGTTCAACGGCATCGGCCCCTTCCTGACGCGCCTCAACGCGCCGCAGGGTGGCGACGGCAACGAGGTGGCGGCCGGGATCCGCTGGCTGACGATCCGCTCCGACAACTTCGACAAGTTCGCGCAGCCTGACGGCGCCTGGATCGGTCAACGCGGCACGCCCACCAACGTCGGCAGCGACGGCCCGGCGTTGAAAGGAGCGGACAACGTCGTCATCGCCGGCCTCGACCATCGCGAGACCTCGTACAGCGTCAAGGCATTCGCCGAGACCTACCGCTTCATCGCCGGGCGGCCGCCGGCGACGCTTGCCATCGTTGCCGAAGCATCGGTGCTGCTCGACGGCAAGGTCAGCGGTCTCGGGCTCGACAACGCCCAAGGCAGCTTCACCACGAACCTGCCGCTGGTGGGCGCGAGCGTCGAGGTCTACGCGACGAATCCACAAAGCGGCGAGCGGCTCGGCGCCGCCGTGCACCGCAAGACGATCGCCGACGACGGGCGCTGGGGTCCGTTCGCAGCGGACGGCGCGGCCAGCTACGAGTTCGTCATCGGCGCAGCGGGCTATGCGACGACGCACATCTACCGCTCGCCCTTCCCGCGCTCCTCGCAAATCGTCAACATGCACGCCGAGCGCCTCGCCGATGCCGATCGCGACGCCGGGTCGCTGGTCGTCCTGACGCGGCCGCGCGGCTACTTCGGCGTACCGCGCGACCACATCGTTCTCGACGGCGCGAGCCCGCCTGCGGGAATTCCGAGCGGCGTGGCTGGCCTGTCGGTAGCGCGCGTCAAGATCCGCGACACGCCGGGCCGCGCGGTCGCGGGCGAATTCAACGGCGAGCGCATCGTCGGGCGCGCCTGGCCCGCGGCCGACAACCACATCGTCATGCTCGAGCTGACCTACTGAGCGAGGCGCGATTGAATCTGTCGCAAGTCCTCTTTTCCCAAGGCATGGGCACGCGCCGCGAATGCGAAGCGCTGATCGCATCCGGGCAGGTCGCGATCGCCGGCGCCGTCTGCAGCGACCCCTGGCAGGAGTTCGACGAGACCGGGCTGGAATACAGCGTCGCAGGCAGGCCGTGGACCTATCGGGCGCGGGCCGTGCTCGTGCTGAACAAGCCGACTGGTGTCGAATGCTCGCAAAAGCCCAAGCACCATCCGAGCGTCTACAGCCTGTTGCCGACGCCGCTGCGCCGTCGCGGCGTGCAGGCGATCGGCCGGCTCGACGAAGACACGACCGGCGTGCTGCTCTTCACCGACGACGGCACGCTGATCCATCGCCTGACATCGCCCAAGCACCACGTCCTGAAGATCTACGAGGTGGCGTGCAAGCATCCGGTCGATGCCGCGCAGGTCGAACGGCTGCTGCATGGCGTCCTGCTGCACGACGACAACGAGACGGTTCGCGCCGAAGCCTGCGAAGCGACCGGCGCGCAGACGCTTCGCCTGACCCTGACCGAAGGCAAGTACCACCAGGTCAAGCGGATGATCGCCGCCGCGGGCAACCGCGTCGACGGCCTCGAGCGCAGCGCCTTCGGCACCGTTCGGCTCGATGGCCTCGCTCCCGCAGCATGGCGGTGGCTGAGCGACGACGAGGAGGCTTCGCTGGCGAAGCGGGCCACCAGAATCGCCGGCGCGGCGGCCACCCACGCGACATGAGCTTCGAGAACGGCTCATTCGCAGCGCGTTCGGGTTCGCGCAGCACACGCTGAGCCGCCGTCTCCGATGCGCGTCTTTCGCAGCTTCGACCACCACGATCTGGCGCCGGCCTGCGCGCTCACCATCGGCAATTTCGACGGTGTGCACCGCGGCCACCAAGCCATGCTCGCGCTGCTCGTCTCGGAGGCCGCGCATCGCCAACTGCCGGCCACGGTGATGACCTTCGAGCCGAACCCGCGCGACTATTTCGCGGCCCTCGCCGGCAAGCCGGAATCGGCGCCGGCGCGCATCGCGACGCTGCGTGACAAGCTCTGCGAGCTCGAGCGCTGCGGCGTCGCGCAGGCGGTGGTGTTGCGCTTCGACGCCGCGTTCGCGGCGCAGTCGCCGCAGTCGTTCATCGACAGAGTCCTGGTCGGCGGTCTCGGCGCGCGCTACGTGCTGGTGGGCGACGACTTCCGCTTCGGCGCGCGCCGTGCCGGCGACTACGCGATGCTCGACAGCGAAGGCAACGCGCGCGGCTTCGATGTCGCACGAATGATGAGTTACGAGGTCCACGGCGAGCGCGTCTCGAGCTCGACGGTGCGCGCTGCCCTGGCCGGCGGCCGCATGAAGGAAGCCGAGGCACTGCTCGGTCGCCCCTACAGCATCAGCGGCCACGTCGTGCACGGCGCCCGGCTCGGCCGCGTGCTCGGCGAGACAGCGCGCGGCAGTGGCGACGGCTTTCGCACCCTCAACGTCCGCTTCCCGCATCCGCGTCCCGCGGCGATGGGCATCTTCGTCGTACGCGTGCATGGCCTCGCAGGCGGCCCGCTCGACGGCGTCGCCAGCCTGGGCCGGCGCCCGACCGTCGACGACAGCGGCCGCGTCCTGCTCGAAACGCATGTGCTCGGCTGGCCCCACGCGCTCGGCGCCGAGGGGGGCTACGGTAAACTCGTCCGCGTGGAATTGCTCTTCAAACTGCGCGACGAGGCTCGCTACGATTCGCTCGCCGATCTCGCCGCCGCGATCGGCCGCGATCGCGACGACGCCCGCGCCTGGTTCGCCGCCGAAGAGCGCCCGCACGCAGCGACCGGCCGGCAGACGACGCGCGACCGAATTTGACGCTTCCCGACGGCATCGCTCCGCGCGGCGCGATGCACCCGCCGCGATCGGCAGCCACCGCCGATCGCCTGCACCCATGATGCGATCCGACAGCGCACCCGCGCTCTGCCTCCGAAAGACCTGCCGACATGGCTGATGCGCCTGCAACGACGCCCGCGACCACTGCGATGGATTACCGCAAGACGCTCAATCTGCCCGACACGCCGTTCCCGATGCGCGGCGATCTGCCCAGGCGCGAGCCTGGCTGGGTCAAAGCGTGGAGCGACGAAGGCGTCTACCAGCGTCTACGCGAGGTGCGCCGCGGCAAGCCGCGCTTCGTGCTGCACGACGGTCCGCCCTATGCGAACGGGCAGCTGCACGTCGGCCATGCGGCGAACAAGATCCTGAAGGACATCGTCGTCAAGGCGCGCCAGCTCGCCGGCTTCGACGCGCGCTTCACGCCGGGCTGGGACTGCCACGGCCTGCCGATCGAAAACCAGATCGAGAAGACCTTCGGCCGCGGCCTCGCTCGCGCCGACGTGCAGGCCAAGAGCCGCGCCTACGCGACCGAGCAGATCGCGCGGCAGATGGCCGATTTCAAACGTGTCGGCGTGCTCGGCGACTGGGAGCATCCGTACCGGACCATGGACTTCGGCAACGAGGCCGGCGAGATTCGCGTGCTGAAGCGGATCATCGAGCGGGGTTTCGTGTACCACGGTCTGAAACCGGTGTACTGGTGCTTCGATTGCGGCTCGTCGCTGGCCGAGCTCGAGATCGAGTACGCGGACCGCAAGTCGACGACGATCGACGTCGGCTTTCTTGCCGCCGATCCCGCCAGGCTCGCCGCCGCGTTCGGCGTCGAACCGTTCACCAAGGACGCCTTCGCCGTCATCTGGACGACGACGCCGTGGACACTTCCGGCCAACCAGGCGCTCAACCTCAATCCGAAGCTCGAATACGCGCTCGTCGACACGGAGCGCGGCCTGCTCGTGCTGGCCAGCGCGCTGGTCGAAGCGTGCCTGGCGCGCTTCGGGCTCGAAGGCAAGGTGGTCGCGACCGTTCTCGGCGAGAAGCTCGCCGGGCTGGAGTTTCGTCATCCGCTGGCCGCGGTCGATCCGGGCTACGACCGCATCGCGCCGGTCTACCTCGCCGACTACGCCACCGCCGAGGACGGCACCGGCATCGTCCACTCCGCGCCGGCCTACGGCATCGAGGACTTCAACTCCTGCCGCGCGCACGGCCTCGCGCTCGATGACATCCTCAATCCGGTCCAGGGCAACGGCGTCTACGAGGCGGCGCTGCCGCTGTTCGGCGGCCAGTTCATCTGGAAGGCGACGCCGCTGATCGTCGAGGCGCTGCGCGCCGCCGGCCGCGTCTTCGACAGCGGGACGCTGGTGCACAGCTACCCGCATTGCTGGCGGCACAAGACGCCGGTGATCTACCGTGCCGCGGCGCAATGGTTCATTCGCATGGACGATGCCGAGGCGGCGACGGCCGGCGTCTTCGCCACCGACCCGGCGCACCAGTCGCTTCGCGAGATGGCGCTCGACGCGATCGACGCCACCGCGTTCTATCCGGAAAACGGCCGGGCCCGGCTGCACGACATGATCGCGCACCGGCCCGACTGGTGCATCAGCCGGCAGCGCAACTGGGGCGTGCCGCTGCCGTTGTTCCTGCACAAGGTGACCGGCGAGCTCCATCCCGACACGCTGGCGCTGGTCGACCGTGCTGCCGCCATCGTCGAAGCAGGCGGCGTCGAAGCCTGGTCGCGTCTCTCGGCCGACGACGTGATCGGCGCCACCGGCGCGCATTCGGCCGAGCACTACGCCAAGAGCAACGACATTCTCGACGTCTGGTTCGACTCCGGCTCGACCTTCTTCCACGTCCTGCGCGGCAGCCACCCCGGCACGACGATCCCGGACGACGACGGAAAGAGCCCGGAGGCCGATCTCTACCTCGAAGGCCACGACCAGCATCGCGGCTGGTTCCACTCGTCCCTTCTCATCGCCTGCGCGATGGAAGGCCACGCGCCCTACCGCGGCCTGCTGACGCACGGCTTCACGGTCGATGGCTCGGGCCGCAAGATGAGCAAGAGCCTGGGCAACTTCATCGCCCTGAACGAAGTGACGTCCAAGCTCGGCGCCGAGATCATCCGCCTCTGGTGCGCTTCGACCGACTACTCGGGCGACCTCGCCATCGACGACAAGATCCTCGCCCGCGTCGTCGACGCCTACCGGCGCATCCGCAACACGCTGCGCTTCCTGCTCGCCAACACGAGCGACTTCGACGCGGCGACCGACGCCGTTGCCCACGCGCAGATGCTCGAGATCGACCGCTGGGCGCTGGCCCGCACGGCGGCCATGCAAGCCGAGATCGTCGGCGACTTCGATGCGACGCGCGGTGTGTTCACCGGCGGCCACTATGGCGACTTCGCGTTCCATCCCGTGGTCGCCAAGCTGCAGGTGTTCTGCTCGGAAGACCTCGGCGCGTTCTACCTCGACATCCTGAAAGACCGCCTCTACACGACCGCGCCCCGATCGCTGGCGCGCCTTTCGGCGCAGACGGCATTGCAACAGATCGCGCAGGCGATGTTGCGCTGGATGGCGCCCTTCCTCAGCTTCACGGCCGAGGAGGCGTGGAAGATCGTCGGCCCGTCAGGCTCGGCCTCGATCTTCACCGAGACCTATCTCGACGTGCGCCCGTGGATCGACGACACGCTGCTCGCCACATGGCAGCGGATCGCCGAAGTCCGCGCCGAGTCGAACCGGCAGATGGAGACGTTGCGCGCCGACGGCCGGCTCGGCTCGTCGCTGCAGGCCGAGGTCACCGTCAAGGCCGGGCCGAAGCGGTTCGCCGAGCTCGCGGCGCTCGGCGACGACCTGCGCTTCGTCCTCATCGCGTCGGCCGCGCACGTCGAGTCGGCCGGCGACACCGCCGACGCCAGCGAGTTCTTCGTGCACGCCACGGTCAGCGACGCGACGAAGTGCGAGCGCTGCTGGCACTACCGCAGCGATGTCGGCATCGATCCGTCGCATCCGACGATCTGCGGGCGCTGCACCAGCAACCTGTTCGGCGCCGGCGAAGCGCGCACGGTGGCGTGACCATGGCGACGAGAAAATCCGCGTCGATCCGGCCCTGGCTGGCGATCGCGCTGGCCGTGATCCTGATCGACCAGCTCACCAAGGCGGTCGTCAGCCACAGCTTCGCGCTCGGCGAAACGCACACCGTCAACCGCGTGCTCGACATCGTCCACGCCCACAACACCGGCGCCGCCTTCTCGTTCCTGGCCAATGCCTCGGGCTGGCAGCGCTGGTTCTTCATCGGCCTCGGTGCCGTCGCGGCGGCCTTCATCGTCTGGCTGCTGAAGCGCCACGGCGGACAGCGACTGTTCGGCTGGGCGCTCGCGCTGATCCTCGGCGGCGCGGTCGGCAACGTCGTCGACCGGATCTGGCACGGCTACGTCGTCGACTTCGTGCAGGTGCACTGGCACGGCTCCTATTTCCCGTCGTTCAATGTCGCCGACAGCGCCATCAGCATCGGCGCGGCCCTGCTCGTTGTCGACGAATTGCGGCGCGTCCTGCGTTCGCGCTGAGCGCTTCCCGCGCGGCCAATCAGGCCGTCTTCGGCCAGTGCCGGTCCCACACGGCGGCGATGCGCGGATCGGCCTCGATGCGCCCGAGCAGCCGCGAGAACTCCGGCCTCGACACGGCCAGCGCCTGGCGCGCGCCGCTCCACATCGAGACCGTCGCGGCGAGGATGTCGAGCGCGCCCAGGCGCTCGCCGGAGAGCCAGGGCGTGGCCGGGAACTGATCGGCGAAGATCTCCCACAGCTCGTGCAGGCGCGTCCGGCCGCGCGCCTGCATCGCCGCCTTGGCCGCATCGTCGGGGTCCTGGTACCAGCGGTCGGGATAGTCGAGGATGCCGATGCCGGCATAGCAATTGGCGGCGATGTAGACGAGTCCGCGGATCTGCTGCGCGCGGCGCGACGGGTCGCTGTCGATCAGGCCGCTCTGCGGGTTCGTCAGGCCCAGATGCAGCAGGATCGCCGCGCTCTCGCTCAGCACGCTGCCGTCGTCAAGGACGAGCGTCGGGATCTGCGCCAGCGGGTTGAAGTCCTTCAGCTCGTCGAGGTTGGACGACGGCACCCACGATGCAGCCTCGACCTTGCGATAGGCAACGCCAGCGACCTCGAGCGCCGCTTCCGCAGCCGCCGACCCGGAGCCTTTCGTGCCGAACAGCGTGAGCATGGAGGCGGCCTCAAGGAATGATGACGGTCGAGCCGGTCGTCTTGCGCGCCTCGAGATCGCGATGCGCCTGCGCCGCGTCGGCGAGCGCGTAGCGCTGCTCGATGTGGATCTTGACCTTGCCGCTTTCGACGACGGCGAAGAGATCGTCCGACATCGCCTGCATCGCCTCTCGCGTCGCGACGTGCGTGAAGAGCGTCTGGCGCGTCACGTAGAGCGAGCCGCGCGGCCCGAGCGAGCCGACCGCGAACGGCGGCACGACGCCCGACGCGTTGCCGAAGCTCGCCATCAGCCCGAACGGGCGCAGGCAGTCGAGCGATTTCTCCCAGGTGTCCTTGCCGATCGAGTCGTAGACGACCTTGACGCCCTTGCCGCCCGTGATCTCCTTGACGCGCGCGGCGAAGTCCTCGGTCCGGTAGTTGATCGCATGGGTCGCGCCGTTGGCCAGCGCGAGCGCGCATTTCTCGGCGCTGCCGGCCGTGCCGATCAGCTTCAGGCCGAGCACGCGCGCCCATTGGCAGGCGATCAGCCCGACGCCGCCGGCGGCGGCGTGAAAGACGATGAAGTCGCCGGCTTCGAGCCCGTCCTGCGGCCGGGTCCGCTTGAGAAGGTACTGTGCGGTCAGCCCCTTCAGCATCATCGCCGCGCCGGTCTCGAAGGAGATCGATTCCGGCAGCCTGACGACGTTCTTGGCGGCCATCACGCGGGCCAGCGAATAGCTGCCCGGAGGCCCGCCGCAATAAGCGGCGCGGTCGCCCGCCTTCAGATGCGTGACGCCGGCGCCGACGGCCTCGACCACGCCGGCGCCCTCGTTGCCCATCGTCAGCGGCATCGGCAGCGTGTAGATGCCGGCGCGCTGATAGACGTCGATGAAGTTGAGGCCCGACGCGTGGTGGCGGATGCGGATCTCGCCCGGCCCCGGTTCGCCGACCGGCAGGTCGACCAGATGCATTTCCTCGGGGCCGCCGGTCTTCTCGATGCGGATGGTCGGGCTCAATGTGGTCGTCATCGCGTTCTTCTTGCTGGTGGAGGTGCGCTATCGTGCCAGAGCACGAGCCTGCCATGAAACGCCTCACCCGCGCCCCGAACATTGCCATTGCGACGATGTGGGCCGATCTCCTGAGCCATGCCGGCATCGCCGCGACGGTACAGCGCATGTACGCGAGCAGCATCGCCGGCGA
>DAIMIM010000066.1:0-1573 GCA_036722755.1 Caldimonas sp.
CCAGGCGCTTGCAGTACGCGCCGTTGTCGAGGACCAGCACGTGGCTGCCGCGGGGCACGATCGTCGCCACGGCCGCCTCCACCGCGAAGGTTCCGCTGCCCTGCAGCGGCACGACGACGTGCGTGGCCTCGCCGTGCACGATCGACAGCAGTTGCCGGCGCAGCTCGGCCGTCATGGCGATGAACTCCGAATCCCACGAGCCCCAGTCGCGCAGCATGGCGCGCCGGGTGCGATCGGTCGTCGTCAGCGGTCCGGGCGTGAGGAGGATGGCGTCGCGCTGCATCGGTTCGGGTCTCCCGGGGGCATTCTCGCCGGTCGAGGACGGCGGCTCAACGCGCCCGCCGCCACGCCTGCGTGCGCCGCTCGACCCAGGCGCCGGCGAGCATGAAGAGCAGCGTCACGACCGTCGAGCCGGCGGTGATGAGCACGGCGCACGCTGCCGCCGCACCCACCTCGCCCGCTTCGTCGAGGTTGAGGATGGCGATCGCCGCGACCTTGGTGTCGGGCGAGTAGAGGAAGACCACCGCCGAGATCGTCGTCATCGCGTTGACGAAGAAGTATCGCGCGATGTCGACCAGCGTCGGTGTGCAGATCGGCAGCGTGACGCGGCGCAGCGTCGTGAAGAACGGGACCTTGAGCGAGGCGCTCACGGCTTCGAACTCGGCATCGAGCGACTTCAGCGCCGTCACCGCCGTGAGATGCCCGGTCGTGTAGAAGTGAACGACCGTGCAGATGATGAGGATCGCCATCGATCCGTAGAGGCCGTGCAGCGGATTGCCGGGCTCGTTGAAGAAGAAGATGTAGCCGAGGCCGAGCACCAGCCCGGGCACCGCCATCGGCATCATCGCCAGCAGTCGCACGACCGGCCGCAGCGCGTCCATGCCGCGCGTTTTCTCGAGCATGTAGGCGCCGACGAAGACCAGCGTCGTGCCGAAGAAGGCCGTCCCTGCCGCCAGCTTCAGGCTGTTGACGAAGGCGCCGCCGACCTCGGCGTCGACCAGGCCCATCGTGTAGTGGGTCAGCGTCGGCGCCAGGTTGTACGGCCAGTAGGTCGCGAACGAAGCGAAGATCGCCATGCCGAGCATTGCCAGCATCAAGGCGCTGACGACGAGCACGTAGGCAAGCATCAGGGCATCGAAGCCGCGCGCCGGCCTGGGCGCGTAGGGCACGGCGCGCGCGGTCAGCATCGCCGTCTGCTTGCGCTGGACGAACCAGTCGATGCCGAAGGTGAGGACCGCAGGCGTCAGCAGGAGCAGGCCGACGACCGCGCCGCGCGAAAAGTCCTGCTGGCCGATGACGAGCTTGAAGACGTCGGTCGCCAGCATGTTGAAGTTGCCGCCGATCACCTTCGGAATGCCGAAGTCGGTCATGACGAGCGTGAACGAGACGAGCGCCGCGGAAATGAGGCCGTATTTCGCGCCGGGCAGCGTGATCGTGAAGAACTTGCGACGGGTCGACGTGCCGAGCGCCGCCGCCGCCTCGTAGAGCCGCGCGTCGGCCAGTGCGAGGGCGCTGACGAGAATCATCAGCGCGTGCGGGAAGACGGCGAAGCATTCGGCGACGACGATGCCCG
>DAIMIM010000066.1:1583-11509 GCA_036722755.1 Caldimonas sp.
GCCGAGCGCGTGGATGAGGCCGCGAGCCGCGCCCTGGTTTCCGAACCAGTAGATGAGCGAGAGCGCCGACAGCAGCGAAGGCGCGAGCAGCGGAATGAGCGCGATCGTCCGGAACATGCCCTTGGCCGGAATGCAGCTTCGCGCCAGCGCATAGGCGAAGCCGAAAGCGAGCGGCACCGTCACGATCGTCGCCAGGGCCGACACCCAGACGCTGTTGCTGAACGACTGCAGCAAGGATGGCGTTTTCAGGTAGCTCGCGAAGTTGGCGAGGCCGACGAAGTCGCCGTTCGGGTTCTGCAGCGCCTTGCCGAGAATCGTCGCCAGCGGCAACGCCAGGAAGACGACGAGCGCGGCGACGATCACCAGCAGCACCGCGTGCGCGATGCGATCGGTCCAGTGCGCGCGCTGGCGAAGCGCGCGCGTCGCGGACAACGGCAGGACGGCGGACACGATCGCTAGAAAAAGCGCATCCGCTCGGGCAGGACCTTCAACGGCAGGCGGCTGCCGACCTCGAGGTGCTGCTCGGCGAGATAGTTGAGCGAGAGATAGACCGTGATCGGCTGTGCGCCCATCGCTTCGGCGTTGACGCGAACGAGGCAGTACGAGCCGAGGAACTCGATCTTGTCGATCGCACCGTCGAAGACATTGGCATCGCCCGGCGCGATCGGCCGCGCCAGGACATCCTCCGGACGAAGATACACCTTGACGTCGCGCTCGGCCGGGGTGTCGTGCTCGCACGCGAAGCGGCTGTCGCCGATGCGCAGATCGCGGCCCGGGTGCAGGCGCCCGGAAAGGACATTGATCTTGCCGACAAAATCGGCGACGAACGGCGTCGTCGGGTCGCGATAGACCTGCATCGGCGTGCCCACCTGCTCGATGAAGCCGTGGTTCATGACGACGATGCGATCGGCGACCGACAGCGCTTCTTCCTGGTCGTGCGTGACCATGATCGTCGTCACGCCGAGCTTGCGCTGCAGCGAGCGGATCTCCTGGCGCAGGCGTACACGCTCGAGCGCGTCGAGCGCGGCCAGCGGCTCGTCGAGGAGCAGCAGGCCGGGCGACGTCGCAAGCGCACGCGCCAGGGCAATGCGCTGCTGCTGGCCGCCGGAAAGCTGCGCCGCGTATTTCGCCCCGCTGCCCGGCAGGCCGACGAGGCGCAGCAGCTCATCCACGCGCGCCGCGATCTTCGCCTTCGGTACCTTGCGATTGACGAGCCCGTAGCCGACGTTCTCGGCGACGGTGAGGTTGGGAAAGAGCGCGTACGACTGGAAGACGATGCCGTAGTCGCGTTCGGCCGGCGGCAGGATCGAGATGTCGCGCTCGCCCTGTCGAATGCTGCCGGCCGTCTGCGTCTCCAGGCCGGCGATGATGCGCAGCAGCGTCGTCTTGCCACAGCCGGAAGGTCCGAGAAAGCAGACGAACTCGCCCTGCGCGATGGTCAGGTCGATGTTCGAGAGCGCCTGGAACGATCCGAAGGATTTGCGAATCCCCTCCAGGCGCAGATACGCTGTCATCGACCGGTGCCGCGAAGAGAGCTTATTTCTTCGGTTCCGACTTCGCGTCGTAGCGCTTGTTCCATTCGGCAAGGACGCGCTCGCGGTTGTCGGCGGCGACCTTGAAGTCCATCTTCACGAGGCGCTTTTCGTAGTCGGCCGGAATGTTCGCGAGCGGCGAGGCGACGCCGGGCTGCGCCGTGATCGCGAAGTTCTTGCCGTAGAGCTGCATCGCGTCCTTGCTCGAGGCCCAGTCGGCGAGCTTCTTGGCGGCGGCGAGGTTCTTCGTTCCCTTGTGGATGGCGAAGGCCTCGAGGTCCCAGCCGAGGCCTTCCTTCGGGAACACCAGATCGATCGGCGCACCCTTGGCCTTGTTGGCGTTGGCCCGGTACTCGAAGGAGATGCCGATGACGTACTCGCCCTGCGCCGCCATCGTGCAGGGCTTGGAGCCGGAGTGCGTGTACTGGGCGATGTTCTCGTGCAGCGCGTCCATGTACTTCCAGCCGCCGCCCTTGCCGTTGTCGTCGCCCCAGAGCGTCAGCCAGGCGTTGACGTCGAAAAAGCCCGTGCCCGACGAGGCCGGGTTGGGCATCACGATCTGGCCCTTGTAGATCGGCTTGGTCAGGTCCTTCCAGGTCTCGGGCTTGGGGATGCCCTTCTTCTGCGCCTCGACGGTGTTGAAGCAGACCGTCGCGCCCCAGACGTCCATGCCCCACCAGGCCGGCGGATTCTTCTTGTCGCGGTACGTCGACATGATCGCGTCGAGGTTGAGCGGCGCGTAGGGTTCGAGCATGCCTTGCGCGTCGAGCAGCGCGAGGCTCGACGCGGCGACGCCCATGATGACGTCGGCCTTCGGGTTGGCCTTCTCGGCAAGCAGCTTGGCGGTGATGACGCCGGTCGAGTCCTGCACCCACTTCAGCTCGATGTTCGGGTTGGCCTTGACGAAGCCCGCCTCGTAGGCCTTGATCTGGTCGAGCTCGAGCGCGGTGTAGACGGTGAGCTGGGTCTTTTGCGCCAGCGCGCCGGAGGACGCGGCAACGAGTGCGGCGCCGATCAGCGCCTTCCATGCATACCGATTCATGCGGATCTCCCTGAAAAGTTGTGCGATGAGAGGTCGAATGCCGCCCAGCGTGCAAAGCGTATGCCGGATCGATGACAGCTCGACCGGCAACGGCGCGCGGGGCAGTCTAGGCGGCAGCGCGCGAAACCGTCAACTGTTTCTTGGAGATTGTTGACAATCGCCACTCGAAATGCTCCAATCCTCGCCGATGACTCCCTCTGCCGCCGCTGCGGCGCCGACTCCCCACCCGACGATCACCCTGCTGAAGACGAGCTCGCTCTCGAGCGTGGTGCAGAGCGAACTGGAGCGGATGATTCTTTCCGGCGAGTTGCCGCCGGGGGCCAAGCTCACGGAGGTCGCGCTGGCGACCCGTCTCGGCGTCTCGCGTGGGCCGCTGCGCGAAGCCTTTCGCATGCTCGAGGAAGCGGGCCTGGTGCGCACCGAGAAGAACCGCGGTGTCTTCGTGCGCGACCTGCCGGTGCAAGAGGCGATCGAGATCTTCGAGCTGCGCGCCGCGATGGACGAGCTGGTCGGCCGGCGCCTGGCCGAGCGCATCACGCCGGCCGAGCTGAAGGAGATCCGCGCCGTCGTCGAGCGCATGGAACAGGCGGTCCGGGCCAAGGATGCGCACACCTATCACCTGCTGAACCTGGGCTTTCACGATCGGCTCGTCGAGCTCGTCGGCAACGGCAAGCTCACCTCGATCTACCGAAAGCTCATCAAGGAGCTGAGCCTGTTCCGCCGCCTCAATCTGGGCGAAGGCGGCCTGATGCCGGTCTCGGTCGGCGAGCACCGGCAGATCGTCAAGGCGATCGCCGCGGGCGACGTCGAGCTCGCCGGCCGCTCGATGTTCGACCACGCCATGGAGAGCAAGGAACGGACGATCAAGAACCACCTGCGCCCGCCGGCCGATCCGGTGGGCGCCGGCCCGGCACCGGGCAAGCCGGGAAAATGATCCACGTCAACGGCCGCAGCTACCGGCTCGCGCACCAGCCGACCGTCGTCGTCTGCGTCGACGGCTGCGAGCCTGACTACATCGCCCAGTCGGTCGCGCACGGCCACACCCCGTGGATGAAGCAGGTGCTGGCCACCGGCACCGCGCTGACCGCCGACTGCGTGATCCCGAGCTTCACGAATCCGAACAACCTGTCGATCGTCACCGGCGCGCCGCCCTCGGTGCACGGCATCTGCGGCAACACCCTCTTCGACGTTGCCACCGGCACCGAGCTGATGATGAACGACCCGAAGTGGCTGCGCGCGCCGACCATCCTCGCCGCGCTCGCCGATGCTGGCCAGTTCGTCGCCGTCATCACCGCCAAGGACAAGCTGCGCAAGCTGCTCGGCCACGGCATGAGGGGCATCTGCTTTTCGGCCGAGAAGGCCGACGAGGCGACCGAGGAGGAAAACGGCATCGACGACGTGGTCGCGCGCGTCGGCATGCCGGTGCCGTCGGTTTACAGCGCCGAACTCTCGGAGTTCGTCTTCGCCGCCAGCGTCGAGCTGATGTCGCACGAACGCCGCCCCGACGTGATGTATCTCTCGACCACCGACTATGTGCAGCACAAGCACGCACCCGGAACCGAAGGCGCAGACGCGTTCTATCGCATGATGGACGGCTACCTCGGCAAGCTCGACGCGATGGGCTGCGTCGTCGTGCTGACCGCCGATCACGGCATGAATGCGAAGACCCGAATGGATGGCGCGCCCGACGTGCTCTATCTCCAGGACCTGCTCGACGACTGGCTCGGCGCCGGTGTCGCGCGCGTGATCCTGCCGATCACCGATCCCTACGTCGCCCACCATGGCGCGCTCGGCTCGTTCGCCACCGTCTACCTGCCGAAGAGCGTCGGCATCGCGGCGCTTGCAAGGCGTCTCGGCACGGTCGCCGGCGTCGAGTCGGTGCGATCGCGCGACGAGGCGGCCGCCTTCTTCGAGCTGCCCGCCGATCGCATCGGCGATCTGGTCGTCGTGGCCGAACGCTCGAAGGTGATCGGCACGTCCGCGTCGCGGCACGACCTCTCGGGTCTCGACGCGCCGCTGCGTTCGCACGGCGGCGTCTCGGAGCAGCGCGTTCCGCTCGTCGTCAACCGCCGCCTCGCCGGGCTCGATGCCGGCCGGCGCTGGCGCAACTTCGATGCCTTCGACCTGGCGCTCAACCATGTCGAGTAAATCGGTTCCGGACGAGAGAAGGAGACGATGCTCTCGTTGCTGAATCTGCTGGCCGCGATCGCGCTGCTGGTCTGGGGCACGCACATCGTCCGCACCGGCATGCTGCGCGTGTTCGGCGAGAACCTGCGCCGCATCCTGGCGCTGAGCTTCGGCAACCGCTTTCGCGCGCTGTGCGCCGGGCTCGGCGTGACGAGCCTGGTCCAGTCGAGCACGGCCACCTGCCTGATCGTCGCCTCGTTCGTCGGCAAGAACCTGGTGACGACGAGCGCAGCGCTGGCCGTCATGCTCGGCGCCGACGTCGGCTCCAGCCTGATGGCGGTCGTCTTCTCGTTCGATCTCTCGTGGCTGTCGCCGCTGCTCATCTTCGTCGGCGTGGTCGTCTTCATCTCGAAGCAGAACAGCGGCGCCGGCGCGGTCGGTCGCGTCCTCATCGGCCTCGGCCTCATCACGCTGGCGCTGCAGCTGATCGTCGCCTCGACGCGGCCGCTGACCGAGGCTCCCGCGGTGCGCGCCCTGCTCGTCTCGCTGCCGACCGACGTGATGCTCGACATCGTCGTCGGCGCTGCCCTGACGGTGCTGTCGTATTCCAGCCTGGCGATCGTGCTGCTGATCGCCACCCTCGCCGCCTCGGCGATGGTGCCGGTGCCGGCCGCGCTCGGCCTGGTGCTCGGCGCCAACATCGGCAGCGGCGTGCTGGCCATGCTGGCGACGGCCGGCGCGTCGCCGCAGGTGCGTCGGCTGCCGCTCGGCAACCTGCTCTTCAAGATCGGCGGCACGCTGCTCTTCATCGCCTTCCTGCCGCAGGTCCACGTGCTGCTGCAGCAGCTCGTCGCGACCGTGCACCAGCAGGTGGTCGTGTTCCACCTCGTCTTCAACCTGGTGCTGGCGGTCGTCTTCATCGGCTTCACCGGGCTGGTCGGCCGCACCGTCGATCGCTGGCTGCTCGAGCCGGCGCCGGGCGCCGACACGACGCGGCCGCGCCACCTCGATCCGCTCGCCCTCACCATGCCGTCGCTGGCAATCTCGTGCGCGGTGCGCGAGGCGCTGCACCAGGCCGACGTGGTCGAGACGATGCTGCGCGGCATCCTGCCGGTGATCCGCAACAACGACCTGCGCCTGTCGGGCGAATTGCGCGCGCTCGACGACACGGTCGACGAGCTCTATTCAGCGATCAAGTTCTACCTGACGCAGATCTCCGGCGAGGCGCTGTCGAAGGACGAGAGCCGGCGCTGGACCGACATCGTCTCCTTCACCATCAACATGGAGCAGGTCGGCGACATCATCGAGCGCATCCTGCAGGACATCGAGGACAAGAAGGTCAAGACCAACCGGAGCTTCTCGGAAGCCGGCATGGCCGAGATCGTCCACCTGCACGAGCGGCTGCTCGCCAACTTGCGCCTGGCGATGAGCGTGTTTCTCGACGGGCATGTGCGCGACGCCAAGCGGCTGCTCGAGGAGAAGGCCCACTTCCGCGACCTCGAGCACGAGTACGCCGCCAACCACATCGCCCGCCTGCGCGACAACACGACGCAGAGCATCGAGACCAGCTCGCTGCACATCGACCTGCTGAGCGATCTGAAACGGATCAATTCGCACCTCTGCTCGATCGCCTATCCGATCCTGGAATCGGCCGGCGCGCTGACGGCGACGCGCATCCGTCAGTCGCAGTTCGCCGCGCTCGAGCTGCCCGAGGACATCGCGCCCTAGGGCCCAGGAGCGAGCACGTGCTGAGCCTGATCGACATCGAGACCCTGTTCAGCCGTCACGGCAGCGCACAGTACAGCGGCGAGCCCGTGACCCAACTCGAGCACGCCCTGCAGACCGCCTACCTCGCCGAGCAGAGCGACGCCGGCGACGCGCTCGTCGCCGCCTGCCTGCTGCACGACCTCGGCCACCTGCTCAACGAACAGGGCGAGACACCGAGCCTGCGCGGCATCGACGACACCCACCAGTACTTCGCCCTGCCCTTCCTGCGCGGCCTCTTCGCAGACGCCGTGCTCGATCCGATCAGGCTGCATGTCGACGCCAAGCGCTATCTCTGCCAGGCGAATCCGGACTACCACGACAGGCTGTCCGAAGATTCACGGCGCAGCCTCGCATTGCAGGGCGGCCGCTTCGATGCGCAACAGGCCGACGCGTTCCTGGCGCTGCCGGGAGCGCACGACGCCGTCATGCTGCGCCAGTGGGACGACCTCGCCAAGCAGACCGACTGGCCCACCCCCAGCCTAGCGCACTTCATGAGCCGCGTCGAACGCTGCGTCCTCGTGGCGCGATGAGCCTCACCTGGCCGATCATCGGCGCCGTGCTGGTCGGCGCGTTGCTGCACGCGTCGTGGAACGCGCTCATCAAGTCGGGCAACGACAAGGCGCTCGACACCGCCTTCATCCACGTGCTCGGCTGCGGCATCGGCGCGATCCTGGTCGCCTTCGCCGGCCTGCCGCGGGCGGCCGTGCTGCCGTGGCTGGCCGGCTCGCTCGTCATCCACGTCGGCTACTACGTGACGCTGGTGGGCGCGTACCGCCACGGCGAGCTCGGCTTTTCGTATCCCATCATGCGCGGCACCGCACCGCTGCTGGTGGCCTTGCTCAGCGGCCATCTGATCGGCGAACATCCGCCGCTCGCCGCGTGGCTGGGCATCGGCGGCATCAGCGCCGGCGTGCTGCTGATCGGCCTGACGCGCTCGGCGGCGGGCGGCGGCTCGCGCCGGCACGCGCTCGGCTACGCGCTGGCCAACGCCTGCATCATCGCCAGCTACACCATCGTCGATGGCCTCGGCGTGCGCGTTTCCGGCAATGCACTGCAATACGTCGCGCTGCTGTTCCTGCTCGACGGCGGCCCGTATTTCGCGATCGTCATGTGGCAGCGCCGCGCTGCCCTCGACACCGCCTTCGCGACGATGCGCACACGCTGGCCGGTAGCGCTGCTTGGCGCCTGCGCGTCGCTCGGCGCCTACGGCATCGCGCTCTGGGCGATGACGCGCGCACCGGTGGCCTCGATCGCGGCGCTGCGCGAGACCTCGGTGCTGTTCGCGGCGCTGATCGGCGTGCTGCTGCTGAAGGAGCGCTTTCGCTTCCAGCGCGCGCTCGGCACCGGCGCGATCGTCGCCGGCGTGATGGTGCTCCGCCTCGCCTGAGCCCCGGCCCGTTCGCCCGGCCGCAGCGCCGGTCAGGTGCTGATGAGGTTGAGGATGTTGCCGTCCGGATCCTTGAACCACGCGACCTTCATGCCGTGGCCGCTGTGCACGTCGCCATCGCGCGTCATGCCCGGCATGTCGTAGTGCTCGAAGCCCACGCCCTTGGCCTTGAGCGTGTCGACGAGGCCCGGCACGTTGTCGACCGACCACGCGACCGCGGTCGCCTTGTTCGTGCCGGCGAATTGCGAGCGGTAGACGTTGAGCGAGGTGTGGCCGCAGCGATAGGTCACGAGCTCGTCGCCTTCGTTGTGGATGGCCTTCAGGCCGAGCGTCGATTCATAGAACGCGCGCGCGATCGCGAGATCCTTGACGGCGACGGTCGCGATGGCGTCGAAATCTGCAAACATGGAAGTCTCCGGGTCGATGGACGCATCCGCGTCGATGCCCGACCTTCGCACGAGCGCGGGCCCGGCCGCTGTAGGACGCGACCGCACAGGCCCGAGCAGCGCGGCGCCGCGTCCCTCAAAATGCGGCCCAGCCCGACGATCTGCTCCGCGTGACCGACCAGCCTTTCACCTTTCGCCAGATCGCGATCCCGGCCTTCGGCCCGTCGCTGCTGTTCGGCCTCGGCGAAGGTGCCATCCTGCCGATCGTCGCCCTCAGCGTGCGCAGCCTCGGCGGCTCGGTGGCGCTGGCGGCGTTGATCGTCACGCTGATCGGCATCGGCTCGCTCGTCTGCAACATTCCCGCCTCGATCATCACGACGCGCTACGGCGAGCGCTGGGCCATCGTCGCCGCCGCGCTCTGGGGCGCGCTGGCGATGGCGCTCTGCATGCTCGTCGCCAACATCTGGGCCTTCGCGGCCGGCGTGTTCATGGTCGGCATGGCCGGCGCCGTGTTCGGCCTGGCGCGGCAGAGCTATCTCACCGACGCCGTGCCGCTGCACTACCGCGCCCGCGCCCTGTCGACGCTCGGCGGCGTGATGCGGATCGGCCTGTTCATCGGCCCCTTCCTCGGCGCCGCGGTGATCCCGTTCTTCGGCATCGGCGGCGCCTACGGCGTCGGCGCGGCGGCGCTGCTCGTCTCGGCGGTGGTCGCGATCGGCATGCCCGAGTTGCCCGGCGAGCACCACGCCACGGTGGTCGAGGCCGACGCGGCGCCGCAACGGGCCGCCGCGCCGACGATCCGCTCGGTCGGCATCGACCACACGCGGATCTTCTTCACGGTCGGCATCGGCGTGCTGCTCGTCAGCGCCGTGCGCGCGTCGCGGCAAGCCGTCGTGCCGCTCTGGGCCGAGCAGATCGGCCTCGATGCCGCGACCACCTCGCTCATCTACGGCCTGGCCGGCGGCATCGACATGCTGGTCTTCTACCCGGCCGGCAAGGTCATGGACCGCAAGGGGCGGCTCTGGGTCGCCGTGCCGTCGATGCTCTGCATGGGCGTCGCGCTCGTCCTCATGCCGTTCACGCACGCCTCGATGGCGCTGCTCATGGCGGCGCTGCTGATGGGGTTCGGCAATGGCATCGGCTCGGGAATGATCATGACGCTCGGCGCCGACTATTCACCGTCGCCGGGGCGCGCTCACTTCCTCGGTCTGTGGCGGTTCGTCTCCGACATCGGCTCGACCACTGGCCCCGCGCTGCTGTCGGCGGTGACCGCGGTGCTGTCGCTCGCCGCCGGCATCTGGTGCACCGGCGTCGTCGCCTTTGCCGCCGCCGGCGTGCTCTGGTACTGGATCCCGAGAACGAGCAAGCCGGCGCCGCGCTGACCTTATCGCTTCAACGCCGGTTGCACCGCGGCCCAGGCGTCGTAGCGCGCCTTCGTCGCTGCATTCGACGGATAGAGGCCAGGCAGCGCAACGCCGGCCTCGACCTCGCGCATGATCCAGCCTTCGAGACGCTCCTGCTCGAGCGAGGTCGCGACGACCTCGTCGAGCAGCTCGGCGGGAATGACGACGGCGCCGTCGTCGTCGGCGACGATCACGTCGTTCGGCATCACCGCGACGCCACCGCAGCCGATCGGCTCCTGCCAGCCGACGAAGGTGAGCCCCGTCACCGACGCTGGCGCCGCC
>DAIMIM010000067.1:0-11487 GCA_036722755.1 Caldimonas sp.
GAACTGCACGTCGTCGATCAGCAGCAGGTCGAGCGAGTGGTACTTCGACTTGAGCTCGTCGAAGGTCTTCCTCTGGTAGTTCTTCACCACGTCGGTGATGAACTGGTCGGCATGCAGATAGAGGATGCGTGCGTCGGGCCGGTCGGCGAGCAGGGCATTGCCGACGGCGTGAATCAGATGGGTCTTGCCGAGGCCGACGCCGCCGTAGATGAAGAGCGGGTTGTACATCTGCCCCGGCGCTCCGGCGACGTGCAGTGCGGCAGTGCGGGCCATCTGGTTGGCCCGGCCCGGCACCAGCGTGTCGAAGCTCAACGCCGGGTTGAGGCGGCTGCGAGAAGGCTGCAACGCGGCGCTGCCGCTGTCGAAAAAAGCGCTGCCGTTTCTCGGCGGCGCGCCCGGTTCGCTGCGCTGGACCGGGCGCACGAGCGGCGCAACGACAGGGGCGCCGTCGCGCACGGCGAGCGTGATGTCGAGATGAACCGGCTTGCCGGCGAGCTCGCTCAAGGTGCTTTCGATGCGGCCGGCGTATTGCGCCCGGATCCAGTCGAGCTTGAAGCGGTTCGGCACGCGGATCGTCACGGTCGCGCCGGCGTCGCCGCGATCTGCCACTTCGGCGTCGGCGAGCGGCCTGATCCAGGTGTTGAACTGCTGGTCGGGCAACTCGGCGGCGAGGCGTTCGCAACCGCGTTGCCAGAGGTCGGCTCGCATATGTGGAGAAGTCTTCCCTAAAGCTCGTCATTGTATCGCGCCGCCACCTCGCGCCGGTCACTTATCCACAGGGAAAACGCGCGTGGCGAGGAGCATGGAACAGGAGATTTCAGAGAAGCCCTCGGTTGACGCGGGTCGCCGTTCTTGCTGTAATCGCGGGTTCGCCTCAGGCCGCGCCCTCGAGGCCACGGAAAACACCATGAAACGCACCTACCAAGCCTCCAAGGTTCGCCGCGCCCGCACGCACGGTTTTCTCGTCCGCATGAAATCGCGGGGCGGCCGCGCCGTGATCAACGCCCGGCGCGCCAAGGGCCGCAAGCGCCTCGCTGTCTGAGCGACCGCGGCACGCGGTCGATGCCTCGCCAGCAGCCAGCGGTCGAGGCCATGGCGCGACTCGTCACGTCGGCCGACTTCGAGCGCATCCTCCGCTCCAGCAGTCGCGCCAGGACACCACACTTCGCGGTTCATCACCTCAGTACGATGGCCGGGGCCGCGGAGCCTGCCTCCGTTGAACCTTCGGCGTCGGAGTTATCAACAGCGGCAACCCTTGCTGGTGCATCGTCTGTGGATGACTCCCCGAAAAAGCATCTCGGCGTGGTTGTGCCGAAACGTCATGCGCGTCGCGCCGTGACACGGTCCTTGCTGAAGCGGCAGATCTACGCTGCCGGCGATCGGTACGCGGCTGCGCTCGACGCCGGCAAGTGGGTCGTGCGCTTGCACGCGCCGTTCGACCGGGCGGTTTTTCCGAGTGCGGCCTCCGACGCGTTGCGTCTGCTCGCCCGCTCCGAGCTCGAAACCCTGTTCCGCGCCGTCGCGCGGCCCGCCGCACCGTGAGCACCGCGCCGGCGCGCCTGCTGATGGCCGGTGTGCGCGGCTACCGGCTCGTCCTCGGCCCGTGGCTCGGCAACGCCTGTCGCTTCGAGCCGACCTGCTCCACCTATGCGCTCGGCGCGCTGGAGCGGCATGGCGCCGTCGCGGGCACGCTCCTGACGATCGGCCGGATTGGCCGTTGCCACCCCTGGTGCGAGGCTGGCCTCGACCCGGTTCCGGCAACGCTGCCACATTTCTTGGCCCCACTTGTCGCGCGAGCGAAACGACCCGCCTTCACGCCGTCTCCGGACGCTTCCGAGCCCTCATCGTCATGACCGACATCCGCCGCACCATTCTCTGGGTGGTGTTCTCCGCATCGCTGTTCCTGATCTGGGATTCATGGCAGAGGCACAACGGCCAGCCCTCGTTCTTCAGCCCGCGGCCGGCACAGACCAGCACATCGGCCACGCCGTCGACGCCGCCGGCACCGGCGACCAGTGGCACATCGTTGGCAACGGCCGCGGTGCAGATGCCGGCCGAGGCCGCTGCATCGGCCCCGGTCGCCGGCGAGAAGATCACGATCAGCACCGATCTCGTCAAGGCCACGTTCGACACGAAGGGGGCCGATCTCGTCGGCCTGGAGCTGCTGCACCTGAAGGAGCATGTGGATCGCCATTGGTACGAGGCGTTTTTCGATCTGGTCGGCATGGGCAGCGCCAAGGCGCCGGAGCGCGACGTCGTTCTCTTCGACGATTCGAAGAGCCGCTTCTACGTCGGCCAGACCGGGCTCTGGCCGTCGCCGGCTGGCCGGGGCTCATTTCCCGAGCATCACGCGTTGATGACCCTGGTCTCCACGGACCGCGTGTTGAAGGACGGTGCAGACCAGCTGCAGATGCGCTTCGAGTCGCCGGTCTTGGGCGGCCTCAAGCTCATCAAGACCTATACCTTCAGGCGCGGCGACTACGTGATCGGCGTCAGGCACGAGATCATCAACGTGTCTGGTGCGCCGCTCAGTCCCTTTCTGTACCTGCTGTTCCTGCGTGACGGGAACCCCGCGCCAGGCGCGGCGGGCCCGTATTCGACATTCACCGGTCCGGCGATCTATACCGAGACCAAGCGCTACGAGAAGATCGAGTTCAAGGCGATCGACAAGCGCGAGGACGCCGACAAGATCGCGCGCGAATCGGCGCCGAGCGGCTGGGTGGCGATGGTCCAGCACTATTTCGTCTCGGCGTGGCTGGTCGACAAGTCGGCTGCGCCGGCGTCGCCCTGGGAATTCTTCACCGGCAAGGTCGAAGCCAATACCTATTCGGTGGGCATGATCGTTCCGGTCGGCGAGATCGCGCCGGGCGCGACGAAGGTGGTCGACGCGAAGCTGCTCGCCGGGCCGCAGGAAGAAGACAAGCTCGCGTCGCTCGCGCCGGGGCTCGAGCTCGTCAAGGACTACGGAATCTTCAAGATCCTCGCCGAGCCGCTGTTCTGGTTGCTGACACAGCTGCACAAGCTGATCGGCAACTGGGGCTGGGCGATCGTCGGCCTCGTCGTCCTGCTCAAGATCGCCTTCTACTGGCTCAACGCCAAGGCCTACGGCTCGATGGCGAAGATGAAGGCCATCAACCCGCGCATCATGGAAATGCGGGCGCGCCTGAAGGACAAGCCGCAGCAGATGCAGCAGGAGATGATGCGCATCTACAAGGAGGAAAAGGTGAACCCGCTCGGCGGCTGCCTGCCGATCGTCGCGCAGATGCCGTTCTTCCTGGCGCTCTACTGGGTGCTGCTCTCCACCGTCGAGATGCGCAATGCGCCGTGGGTCGGCTGGATTCACGACCTCTCGGTGCCCGACCCGTACTTCATCCTGCCGCTCCTCATGACCTGCACGAGCCTGCTGCAGACCTGGCTCAACCCGACGCCGCCCGACCCTGTGCAGGCAAGGATGATGTGGATCATGCCGTTCGTCTTCTCGGTGATGTTCTTCTTCTTCCCAGCCGGCCTGGTGCTGTACTGGCTGACGAACAACATCCTGTCGATCGCCCAGCAGTACGTCATCAACAAGCGGCTCGGCGTGCTCGGAAAGTAGGCGCTCTCGCGGCGAGGCGAGGCGCGAGAATCCGACGTGCCTGCGCCGCTGCCCCGCCACGACGATCCGATCGTCGCCATCGCCACGGCAAGCGGCCGCGGCGCGATCGGCATCCTGCGCATCTCCGGGCGCGATCTCTCCGGGCTGATCGTCGCCCTCTGCGGTCGTCGGCTCGCGCCGCGCCAGGCGACGGGGCTGCCCTTTCTCGGCGCCGATGGCGCAGCCATCGACCACGGTCTGGCGATCCACTTTCCGGCGCCGCACTCCTACACCGGCGAAGACGTGCTCGAGCTGCAAGCCCATGGCGGCCCGGTCGTGCTGCAGCTGCTGCTCGCGCGCTGTCTCGACGCGGCCGCGGAGGCCAGGGCCGACGTCGATGGCGACGCCGCGGCGACGCCGCGGCTTGCGCGACTGCGCCTCGCCGGGCCCGGCGAATTCACGGAGCGCGCCTTTCTCAACGACAAGCTCGATCTCGCCCAGGCTGAAGCGGTCGCCGACCTGATCGACGCGAGCACCGAAGCCGCGGCGCGCTCTGCGGTGCGCTCGCTCGCCGGCGCGTTTTCCGAGCGTATCGGCGCGCTCGGTGCGCAGCTGGTTGAGCTCCGGCTGCTCGTCGAGGCGACGCTCGATTTCCCCGAAGAGGAGATCGAGTTTCTCGAGCGCGCCGGAGCGCGTGGGCGCCTGGCTGCCGCCGTGTTGCAACTCGACGCCGTGCTCGCCACGGCGCGCCAGGGCGCATTGCTTCGCGACGGCATTCGCGTCGTCCTCGCCGGCCAGCCCAACGTCGGCAAGAGCTCGCTCCTGAACGCACTCGCCGGCGCCGAGCTGGCGATCGTCACGCCTGTTCCGGGCACGACGCGCGACCGGATCGGCCAGACCATCCAGATCGAAGGCGTGCCGATCCACGTCAGCGACACGGCCGGCTTGCGCGAGTCCGTCGACGAGGTCGAGCGCATCGGCATTGCCCGCACCTGGTCGGCCATCGACGAGGCCGACGTGATCGTTTTCCTGCACGACCTCGAGCGCATCGGCGAGGCCGCCTACGACGTCGGCGAATCACCCATCGGTCAGCGGTTGAAACAAGCCAGCGGTCGGGTCCTGCACGTCTTCAACAAGGTCGATGCCGTGAGCGCGAGGGTCGCGGCGACGCGGACCGGCACCGATGGCGTCGCGATCTCCGCCGCCACCGGCCAGGGGCTGGAAACGCTGCGTCAGGCGCTGCTGGCACGGGCCGGCTGGGAGGCGGAAGCCGAAGGCGTCTTCATCGCCCGCGCCCGCCATCTCGAGGCCCTCGGACGGGCGCGGGCGCATCTCGCCGAGGCCGACGCGCAAGCCCAGGTCGGCGACGCCGCGCTCGACCTCGTTGCCGAAGAGCTGCGCATGGCGCACGACGCGCTCGGCGAGATCACCGGCGCCTTCAGCGCCGATGATCTGCTCGGCGCCATCTTCAGCCGCTTTTGCATCGGCAAATAGTTGGCGCGCGCTGCGTCGGCCTGCCGGCAGGATCAGCGGAGTCGCCAACCTGACGAATGGGAACGGTTCCTTGAAGAAGGCCTTTGGCCGATGGCCCGTCCGCAGCCGATAATTAGGCCAGACGCACCCGACCCCGTCGGCGCGCGTCCGGAGGGCAGCAGATGGAAATCGATGAACTCGTCACGGCAGTGCAGACGCTCAACGCGGAAGACGCGTTTCGCGCCCGCCTGACGCTCGAGAACTGGCGCGTCGTCGCGCCCTACCTCGCGCGTTACGAGATCCGCGCCGGCGATCTCCTCATCAAGCAGGGCGACGCCGATCGCTCGATGTACTTCATCGCCCAGGGCAGCATGCAGGTCTTCGTGACCGGCGGCGCACCGGGTAGCAACAAGGTCGCGATCCTGCGCGCCGGTGCGGTCGTCGGCGAGCCGGGCCTGTTCGGCGACACGCCGCGCACGGCCAACGTCGAGGCGATGACGCCTTGCACCGTCTGGGCGCTGCGCGGCCCACGCATGGAAGAGCTCGCCCAGCGCTCGCCGGCGCTGGCGCTCGAACTGCTGCGTGCCGCCGGTGCCGTCATGGCGACGCGCATGCGGGCGACGCTGGCCCGCCAGGCGCCTTTCACCTGAAACGCGTCGCCCGCGCCCTGCGTTTCTAGCGGGACAGCAGCAGCTTCTCTTCGGCCAGGGCGAGTGCCTCGGGCAATCCCGAGAGCACGAGCGTGTCGCCGGCAGCGATCAGCAGCGTGTCGGCGGGCGCGAGAACAGCACCGGAAGCGCGGCGCAGCGACACCACGGTGACGCCGCGGTGCGTCAACGCATCTTCGGCCAACGATCGGCCGACGCTCGCGCTCGTCGGCGGCAAGGTCACGCTCAGGAGGCGCGCGTGCTGCAGTGCGTCGGGCGTGTTGTCGTCGGCGCCGTGGAAGTAGCCGCGCAAGAGCCCGTAGCGCGCGTCGCGCTGATCCTGCACGACCCGAAGCACGCGGCGCATCGGCACCCCGACCAGCGCGAGCGCATGGCTGGCGAGCATCAGCGAGCCCTCGATCGCTTCCGGCACGACCTCGGTCGCGCCGGCTGCGCGCAGTTGCTCGATGTCAGCGTCGTCGATGGTGCGCACGACCACCGGAACCAGTGGCGCGTGCGCTTGCACCAGATGGAGGATCTTCAGTGCCGAGGGCGTGTCGTGGTAGCTGACGACGACGGCGCTCGCCCGCGCGAGGCCGGCGGCAACGAGACTCTGCAGCCGCGCCGCATCGCCGAAGACGACGCTCTGGCCGGCGGCCGCCGCCTGGCGGACGCGGTCGGGATCGAGATCGAGCGCGATGTAGGCGATCTTCTCGTGCTCGAGCAGGCGCGCCAGGTTCTGGCCGCTGCGCCCGAAGCCGCAGATGATGATGTGCGCCTCGGCATTGATAGCGTGCCGCGCGATCGTCGTCATCGCCACCGACTGCATCAGCCAGTCGCTCGACGCCAGCCGCATGACGATGCGGTTGCTGTAGAGAAAGATGAACGGCGTCGCTAGCATCGACAGCACCATGCTGGCCAGTACCGGCGTCTGCACGGCCTCGGGCAGCAGGTGGTGCTCAGTCGCGAGCGCCAGCAGAACGAAGCCGAACTCGCCGGCCTGCGCGAGATAGAGACCGGTGCGCAGGGCGACACCGGGGCCGGCGCCGAAGCAGCGCGCCAGCACCGTCACCAGCGCCAGCTTGAAGCCGACGGGCAGCACCGTCATCGCCAGCACGAGCGGCCACTGGCGCAGCGCCGCGAGCGCGTCGAGCTTCATGCCGACGGTGATGAAGAAGAGGCCGAGCAGGACGTCGTGGAACGGCCGGATGTCGGTCTCGACCTGGTGCTTGTATTCGGTCTCGGCGATGAGCATGCCGGCGATGAAGGCGCCAAGCGCCAGCGACAGGCCTGCCAGCTCGGTCAGCCACGCCAGTCCGAGCGTGACCAGCAGCAGGTTGAGGATGAAGAGCTCCTCGCTCTTGCGCCGCACCACGAGCGTCAGCCACCAACGCATGACGCGCTGGCCGCCGACCAGCAGCAACGCGAGCAGCACACCGGCCTTGACGACGGCGATCGCCAGCTCTTGCAGCAGCGCCTCCGGCGATGAACCGAGCGCCGGGATCACGACCAGCAGCGGCACGACGGCGAGATCCTGGAACAGCAGCACGCCCATGACGCGCCGGCCGTGCTCGCTCTCGAGCTCGAGCCGGTCGGCCATCAGCTTGACGACGATCGCGGTCGAGCTCATCGCCAGCGCGCCGCCGAGCGCGACTGCGCTTTGCCAGCCGAGGCCCCAGGCCCGGCCGGTCAGCGCCAGCGCCCAGGTGAGCAGCGCATTGCCGGCGACGGTGGCCAGCATCGTCAGAATGACCTGGCTCGAACCGAGGCCGAAGACGAGCTTTCTCATGCTGCGCAGCTTCGGCAGGTTGAACTCGAGCCCGATCACGAACATCAGGAAGACGATGCCGAACTCGGCGAGGTAGACGACCCCGCTCGAGTTGCCGGCGACGGCGAGCGCATGCGGCCCGATGACGATGCCGACCGCCAGGTAGCCGACCATCGGCGGTAGCCGCGCCAGCCGGCAGACGACCACGCCGGCCACGGCGGCAACCAGGAAAAGGAGCGTGAGTTCGAGTGTCGAGGGCATCGCGGCGGTCGAGAAGACCCAACCCTAGAATCGGCCGATCCTACTGGACCGACCCCACGTGTCTTCCCATCCTTCCTTCGATGCCGAGCGTGCTCTGGCGCTCGCGCGCAAAACGCTCGACATCGAAGCGCGCGCGATCGAAGGCCTGAAGGCGCGGCAGGGCGATGCCTTCGTCGCGGTGGTACAGAAGATGCTCGAGTGCCGCGGCCGTGTCGTCGTGATGGGCATGGGCAAGAGCGGCCACGTCGGGCGCAAGGTCGCTGCGACGCTCGCCTCGACCGGCACGCCCGCCTTCTTCGTGCATCCGGCCGAAGCGAGCCATGGCGATCTCGGCATGGTGACCGAGGGCGACATCGTGCTGGCCATCTCCAACTCGGGCGAGAGCGACGAGATCGCCGCCATCGTGCCGGCCCTGAAGCGGCTCGGCACGACGCTCGTGGCGATGACCGGAAAGCCCGACAGCAGCCTGGCGCGCCACGCCGACCTGGCGATCTCCAGCGCCGTCGATCAGGAAGCCTGTCCGATGAATCTCGCGCCGACCGCGAGCACGACGGCGCAGATGGCGCTCGGCGATGCGCTCGCCGTCGCCCTGCTCGACGCGCGCGGCTTTCGCGAGGAAGACTTCGCGCGCTCGCATCCGGGCGGCGTGCTCGGCCGCAAGCTTCTCATGCACGTCGCCGACCTCATGCATGGCGGCGACGCCGTGCCGCGCGTCGACATCGACACCCCACTTCCCGAGATGCTGCGCGAGATGACGACGAAGGGTTTCGGCTTCACGGCGGTCACGCAGGGCGGCGGCGCGATCTGCGGCATCTTCACCGACGGCGATTTGCGTCGGCTGATCGAGACCGGCGCCGCCGACTTGCGCGGTCTATCGGCCGGCGCCGTCATGAAGGGTCCGCCGCACCGCATTCGCAGCGACGCGCTCGCCGTCGAGGCTGCCGATCTGATGGAGCGGCAGCGCGTCACCGGCCTGCTCGTCGTCGACGCGAAGGGCGAGCTGGTCGGCGCCCTGAACACGAACGACCTGATGCGTGCGAAGGTCATCTGATGCGTGGTGACACCGGCACCGACGCGCTTGCACCGCGCGTGCCCGCGCTCACGTTCCCGCCCGAGTTGCTGATCGCCGCGCGCGGCGAAGGCGACGGCATCGCCGCCGCGATCTTCGATGTCGACGGCGTTCTCACCGATGCGCGGATCTACGTCGGCGATGCGGGCGAAGCCTTCAAGGCCTTCTCGACGCTCGATGGTCAGGGCCTGAAGCTGCTCGCCGAAGGCGGCATCGTACCCATCGTCGTGACCGGCCGCGATTCACCGGCGGTTCGAAGGCGCGTCGCCGATCTTGGCCTCGCGCACGCGGCCTACGGCGCCGCTGACAAGCTGGCCGCCGCGAACGCGATCCTGGCGGCCCTCGGTCTCGACTGGGACCGTGTCGCCGTGATGGGCGACGACTGGCCCGACCTGCCGCTGATGCGGCGCGCGGCATTCGCCTGCGCGCCACCGGGAGCGCACATCGAAGCCCGCGCCGCTGCCGATCATGTCACCGCAGCCGCCGGCGGCTTCGGCGCGGCGCGCGAGTTCTGCGATCTGCTGCTCGTCGCTGCTGGTCGCTACGCCGAGCTGCTGCAACGCCAACTGCATTCGCTGGATGGCGCGCGCTGACGAGGTCGAGGCCGAAGGAGGCGGCCTCGACGACGACGAGTTGGTCGACCTCTCTTTCGCCGGCCCCGAGCCGGTGGCGCCGACGGCGCCTTGGCATCTGCGCGCCGTCGATCTCGTGTCGGCGTATCTGCCGCTCATCATGATGGCCGTGCTGGCGGCGGGCACCTGGTGGCTCGTGCGCAATGCGCCGGCGGTCGACGCGCGCCGTGCGACGCCCGTCTTGCGCCACGACCCCGACTACGTCATGTCGCGCTTCGTGGTCCAGCGCTTCGGTCCGGACGGCAGCCTGCGCACGCAGATCGAGGGCGAGCAGCTGCGCCACTTTCCCGACAACGACACGCTCGAGATCGATGCCGCGCGAATTCGCGCCGTCGGCGACAACGGCGCTGTCACGCTGGCCACCGCCAAGCACGCCTTGTCGAACGGTGACGGCAGCGAGATCCAGCTGCTCGGCGACGCGCGCGTGCTGCGGCCGGCGACCGACAAGGACGAGGCCGTCGAGTTCCGCAGCGAGTTCCTGCAGGCGTTTCGCAACATCGAGCAGGTGCGGTCGAACCAGCCGGTGGTGGTGAGGCAGGGGACCAGCATCGTTCGCGCTGCCGGAATGCAATACGACAACCTTTCGCGCATCGTCGACTTGAAGGGTCCGTCGAGTGCAACCTTCCTGCCGGAAAAGCGAAGCTCCCGATGACGCTGAGTACCGATCGCCTCGTTTGTATCACCGGCGCTTCGAGCGGCATCGGTCAGGCGCTCGCGGCGCGCTTCGCTGCCGACGGTTGTCGCCTCGCGCTGGTCGCGCGCCGAGCCGACGACGTGGTGCGCTGGGCAGTCGGCGCGGGGATCGACAAGGCGCGCTTCGCCGTCTACGCGGCCGACGTGCGCGACGTGGCCGCGATCACCGCCGTGGGCCGGGCCTGCATCGAGGCGCAGGGCCTGCCCGACGTCGTGATCGCCAATGCCGGCATCAGTATCGGCATCGACACCGCCGACCTGGCCGACCTCGAGGTGATGCGTGCCATCTACGAGACCAACAATCTCGGCATGGCCGCGACCTTCCAGCCGTTTGTCGCGCCGATGCGCGAGCGCCGGTCCGGAACGCTGGTCGGCATTGCCAGCGTCGCCGGCATCCGCGGCATGCCGGGTCACGGCGCCTACTGCTCGAGCAAGGCCGCCGTCATCAGCTACTGCGAGAGCTTGCGAGGCGAGTTGCGGCCGTTCGGCGTCAAGGTCGTGACGATCGCGCCGGGCTACGTCGACACGCCGCTGACCCGGGGCAATCGCTATTCGATGCCGTTCCTGATGCACCCCGCCGATTTCGCCGATCGCGCTTTCCGGGCGATCGGCGCCGGCGCGAGCTGGCGTGTCATCCCGTGGCAGATGGGCGTGGTGGCGCGGGTCTTGCGCCTGATGCCCAACGCCTTGTTCGATCGCCTCGTGGCCGGCAGGCAGCGCAAGAAGCGGCAGGGCGACTAGGCGCTTCAGGCGGCGAACAGGAGGCCGCACGTCCGCAGTTCGCCCAGCAAAAAGGCGGTGCGCTTTCGCCGCACCGCCTGATTGGAAGAAGACCCGGTTGGATCAGTAGCCGCCGCGACTTCCGCTGCCACCGCCGCCACCGGAGCGGCCACCGCTGCCGCCGCCACCGCCGTAGCCACCGCCGCCGCCAGAGCGACCGCCGCCGCCACCGCCGTAGCCGCCACCGCCGCCACTGCTGCCACCACCGTAGCCGCCGCCGCCACCGGAGCGTCCACCGCCGCCACCGCCGTAGCCGCCGCCACCGCCCATGCCGCCGCCGCCGCCGTAGCCGCCACCGCCGCCACTCGAGCCGCCACGGAAGCCGCCCGGACGCTCCTCACGCGGGCGGGCTTCGTTGACGACGATGGCGCGGCCGTCGAGGGCCTGGCCATTCATGGCGTTGATCGCCGCTTGCGCTTCCGGATCGCTGCCCATCTCGACGAAGCCGAACCCTTTCGAGCGGCCGGTATCGCGGTCCATCATGACCTTGGCCGAGCTGACCGTTCCGTACTGCGCGAACGCCTGCTGCAGGTCCTCGTCGCGGATGTTGTACGAAAGATTGCCGACGTACAGTTTATTGCCCATGGGTG
>DAIMIM010000068.1:0-11441 GCA_036722755.1 Caldimonas sp.
GGCGCGCAGCGCGCACCGCCGGAAAGAGTCCGCCGATGAAGCCGATCGCCAGTGCCCACTTGAGGCCCGTCCACAGCAGCTCCGGCGTGACGCGCAGCTCGAAGTTGAGCTTGCCGACCGAGCCGCCGGCCATCGTCGACGCGCCGTATCCGTTGAAGACGACATAGGCAAGCAGGCCGCCGACGACGCCGCCGATCAGGGCGAGCAGCATCGTCTCGAGCATCACCGCCACCACCACCGGCAAGCCCGGGAAACCGATCGCGCGCAGGGTCGCGATCTCGCGCGCGCGCGCCGCGACGGCGGCGAACATCGTGTTCAGCGCGCCGAACATCGCGCCGATGCCCATGATCGTGCCGACCGTGATGCCGATGACGCGGATCACCTTCGTCATCCCCTCCGACTGCTTGCTGAAATAGTCGATCGTCGTGCTCGCGTCGACCTTGATCTGCGGGTTCGACTCGAGCGCGGTCTTGAAGGCGCCGAATGCCTTCGGATCGGCCAGGCGCACGGTGACCGACGCGCGGCTGCTGCCGCGACGATAGGTGTCGGCAACGACGTTGGCGTCGGCCCAGACTTCCGATTCCATGGCGTCGCCGGAGGCGAACACGCCAGCCACCGTCCACAGCTCCTTGCCGAGGTGAACCTCCTGGCCGGGCACCAGGTTGGCGAACTGCTTGGCGGCGCCGCGGCCGACGATGAGCTCGTGCAGGCCCGGCTTGAAGCGCCGCCCGTCGATGATCTTGATCTGCGGCCGCACGGCGAACGCCTGATCGCCCACGCCACGCAACTGGACGCTGCCTTCCTCGTCGGGTGCGCCGCCCTTCAGCGGCAGGTTGGCGGCAACCACCATCTCGTCGGACACGATCGGCTTGCCCGCGGCGTCCTTGGCGATGCCGGTCTCCTGGGCGATCTGCACCACGCTGTCGTGGTCGAGCACCGACATCACTTCCGAGGCCGAGGCGCCGCGCATGACGATGGCGGTATCGGCGCTGCCGGTGTTACGCAAGGTCTCGGCGTAGCCCTCGGCCATCGACAGCAGCGCGACGAGAACGCCGACCACGCCGGCGATGCCGACGACGATCACCGCCGACGAGCCGAGCCGCTGGCGCAGCGTGCTGATGCCGACGCTGGTCACCGAGGCGGCCTGGCGGCCACGCCGGGTGAACGCCATCCATGCGGCGAACAGCACGGCGAGCAGGATGGCGCCGGGCCACGGCAGCATCACCCAGACCCCGAGCACGACGATCAGGAACACGATCAGCAGGAAGTTGATCAGGAAGCGCATGTCTTGTCCTCAGCGGCCGGCCAGAGCATCGACGATGTTCAAGCGCATCGCGCTCCAGGCGGGAAGCGATCCGACCAGGAGGCCGATCACCGCCATCAGCCCGAGCCCCAGCACCCAACTGCTCGCGCCGATCGACGGCAGGTTGAGCATGCCGCCGCTGCCGGCGCTGACGATCGGAATGAGCGCCGAGGCGATGCCGAGACCGAGCAGGCCGCCGATCACGAGCAGCAGCACCGACTCGGCCAGGACCATCGACAGCACGCTGAGGTCGGAAAAGCCGATCGTCTTCAGCACCGCGAGCTCGTTGGTGCGTTCGCGCACTGCCTGCATCATGGTGTTGCCCGCGAGCAGCAGCAGCGTGAAGAAGACGGCGCCCATGATCGATCCGACGATCAGGCCGATGTCGGCGAGCTGTTTCATCCACGACGCCGTCGCCGCCTGCTCGGTCTGGCTGCGCGTTTCGTGGTCGGAGTTGGCCGAGATCGCGTCGATCGCCTTGGCGATGCGGTCGGTCTGGTTCACGTCGCTCACCCGCGTGACGTACCAGCCGACCTGGCCCCGGTTGTACGGCGTCGTCTCGTCGAAGTACTTCCAGTTCAGCAGGAACATCTGGTCGAAGAAGCCGCCGCTCTTCTTGTCGGTCGAGTGCAGGATGCCGACGATGTCGAACGACCAGTTCTTGCTGCCCGACTTGTCGGGAAAGATGGTCGACTGCATCGGGATCTTGTCGCCGACCTTCCACTTGAAACGCCGCGCCAGTTTCTCGCCCACCAGCGCGCCGGTGCGGGTCGCCGCGAAGGCCTTGCGCTCGGCGTCGCTGACCGCGATCTCGGGATAGAGATCGAGATAGTTCGGCTCGACCGCGAAGCTGAAGACCTGGTTGTGCGGGTCCTGGTAGGCGCCGCCGAACCAGTTGGCGTACGTCACCATCTTCACGCCGGGCACGGCGGCGATCTGCGCCTCGAGCGACGACGGCAATGTCTGGATGAACGAGAGCTTCGATCCGGTCTGCAGGCGCTGCGCGCCGTTGGCGCTCTGCCCGGCCTGGTCGAACGAGGTGCGCACCGCGTCGAGCAGGCCGAACAGCAGGAACGCCGCGATGATCGAGACCAGCGTGAGGATGGTGCGGGTCTTGCGCCGAAAGAGCGCGGCCCAGACGAGATGCAGGTACTTCACGGCCTCTCCCTCAGGCCTCGACGGCCGTGACGAGCGTGCCCTTGTCGAGGTGCAGCGTGTGGTTGGCGTACTCGGCCGCCTTGGGGTCGTGCGTCACCATCAGCACGGTCTTGCCGTGGTCGCGGTTGAGCGCACGCAAGAGGCCCAGCACTTCTTCGGCCGAGGTCCGGTCGAGATCGCCGGTTGGCTCGTCGCAGACCAGCAGGGTCGGGTCGGAGACGAACGCACGCGCGATCGAAACCCGCTGCTGCTGGCCGCCGGACAGCTCGGTCGGCTTGTGGCTGGCGCGATCGGCCAGGCCGACCAGTTGCAGCGCGATCGACGCGCGCTTTTTTCGCTCGGCCGACGAGAGCTTGGTGAGCAGCAGCGGCAGCTCGACGTTTCGCTGCGCCGAGAGCATCGGCATCAGGTTGTAGAACTGGAACACGAAGCCGACATTGGAGGCACGCCACCTGGCGAGCGCGCCGGCACCGAGCTGGTCGATGCGCTGGCCGCCGACGCTGATGCTGCCGGCCGTCGGCACGTCGAGGCCGCCGATGAGATTGAGCAGCGTCGTCTTGCCCGAGCCGGAGGGGCCCATCAACGCGAGGAAGTCGCCCTGCTCGACGTCGAGGTCGATGTGGTGCAGCACTTCCACCTTCTGCTTGCCGCGTTCGTACACCTTCGACAAGTCGCGGATTTCGATCAGCCTGGCCATCTCACTGCCTCCTTTCCCGTTCATCCGATTCGCGTTGGCCGCACCGTAGTTCAGTGGGGCTCCTCGAGCGTCACGCTCTCGCCGTCGTGCAGCGATGCGGGCGGCGACAGTACCACTCTGTCGCCGACTTTCACAGCCTCCGGCAGCAGCTTCATGGCGCCGACGTCCTGCGTTGCGGGCGTCACGGTGCGCTGCACCGCCCTGGCGCCGTCGACGACGAAGACGACACTCTTGCCGTCGCGCTGCGCGATCGCCGCGGGCGGCACGAGCACGCCCTTCGGCGGCTGCGCCGTGACCGGCGCCTTCGGTCCGAGGAAGGACACGCGCACGCCCATGTCGGGGACGATGCGGGCATCTTTCTGGTCGAGCCCGACACGCACCTTCACGGTCGCCTTGCCGCGATCGGCCGAGGGCACGATGGCGATGACGTGCGCCGGGATCTTCCAGTCGGGATAGGCGCTCAGCACCGCCTCGGCCTGCATGTCGGGCACGACCTGGCCGATGTAGGCCTCGCTGACATCGACGTCGATCTCCAGCGAATCCATGTCGACGATGGTGCCGACGCCGGTGCGCGTGAAGCCGCCGCCGGCCGACAGCGGCGAGATGATCTCGCCGACCTGCGCTGCCTTGACCGTGACGACACCGGAGAACGGCGCGCGCACCACGGCGTAGTCGAAATTGACCTTCGCCGCTGCAACCTGCGCGCGCGCCGAGTCGGCCTCGCGGCGCCGCGCGTCGAGCTGCGCCCGGGCCGTGGCGACGGCCGTGCGCGATTGCTCCGCGAACTGCTGCGTCGCCATGCCGCTCGACACCAGCGACTCCTGGCGACGCGAGTCGGCCTCGGCCTGCGCCAGCTGCGCCTGTCCGGTGGCGACCTGCGCCTGCGCCGTCATGACGTTGGCGTTGGCGACGTCCAGCGTGGCGCGCAAGCCGCTGTCCTCCAGGCGGGCGATGACCTGGCCCTTCTTGACGGCGTCGCCCTCTTCGATCAGCACCTGCGTGAGCGTGCCGGTGATCTGCGTCGACACGGTGGCCTGGCGGCGCGCCGTGATGTAGCCGGTGGCCTGCAGCACCGCGCCGGCTGCGCCGCCGGCGCCCGGAGCGATGGCGGTCGCGGTCTGCACGGCGACGGGCCTGGCGCCGAGCAGCCACCATGCTGTGCCGGCGAGCAGCGCCACGACCACGACGGCGGCAACGGCCGGCCACAGCCAGCGCCGTGCATCGCCGCCGCCGTCGTTCTCACGATGCTCGCCGCCGATGCGCAGCTCGTTCAGCAGATTGGCGTTGATGTCGGTCAAGCCGCAAGCATACTGGGCTGGCCGCGACGCCCGCCACCGCCGCCAGCCCGTCCGGGCGCACCTGAGGTTCCATGCGGAGGGCGACGACGTCGAGCGTTCGAGTTTCAGCTCGGTCGTGTCGTTTCGGGGTTCGCGTTCTCCCTGGCCAGCCTCACGATCGTGACTCCCGGCCGCAACTGCTGCAGCGACGGCATGACCAGCGTGCAATCGGCATAGGGTGTGAGGAAGGCGTCACCGCCGTTCCAGCCCAGCACGGAGCCCGCGTCGGCGACGACGTCGCCGCTGCGCCACGGCTTGGCAAAACGCACGTCGGCGTCGCGCGCGACGACCGCTTCGGTGACCTCGAGCACGCGTTGTTGCGCCGGCAGCGGGCGCAGCCACGACGCGGGAATGTCGTCGGCCGTCACGCAGCCGCTTTGCACCAGGCAGCGCGCCGCCATGTCGAGCGCGACGTCTCGGCTGGCCAGCTCGCCGTGCTGGCCGCATTCCAGCAGCAGTGAGAGCGCGGTCGCGTCGGCCGCACCGAAGGCTCCGTGGTCGCGCATGCGGCGGCCTTCGGCATGGCCGGCGTCGACGATCACCAGTCCGGGCGTTCCGAGTTGCCGTGCGAGCGCCACGTTGCGCGGTTGCAGGCCGGTGAGCAGCAGCGGAACGCTGGGGCCGGTCATCGAATGCAGATCGAGCAGCCAGTCGGCGCTGTCCACAAACGGCAGCAATGCGATGGCTCGCCGCTGCTCCGCGCTTGGCGACCGCCGGCCCATGCCGTCGCCCCAGACGCGGTTGAGGTCTTCGTCGACGAAGCGCGACGCCAGTGGGCGGTCGCGGTCGAAGCTGTCGAACGCCTGCAGATTGCAGAACGCGAGCGTCAGCGTGCCGCGCCGAGGCCGCAGCCCTTCCTGCAGGATGTTCAGAAGCGCCCAGGCGCCGCACAGCTCGTTGCCATGGATCAACGCCGTGACGAGCAGCCGCGGGCCGGACGCCTGCGCCGCGAAACGCCAGACGCCCTCGACGCCTGTATTGCCTTCGCGCCAGCGGCCGAGCGCCGGCACGGGCAAGAGAAAAGCCGGCTCGCTCATTCGGGCGCAATCTTCACGCCGAGGTCGACGTGCTCGACCGACATGAAGGGCTAGAGATCGAGCGCCGTGCGCAGGCTATTGAATGACGTACGTCACCCGCCCGTAGATGAAGCGTCCGCGCGGGTCGCCGTACTGCGGGTCGTAGCCACTCTGGAACGAGGTCTGGCCTGCGGCGTTGGTGTAGGGCGGATCCTCGTTGAACAGGTTCTTGACACCGAGGGTGAACCGCCATGACTTGAAGCCCGCGTAGCGCCCTTGCATGTCGTAGGTCACGTAGTCGCGGACGCGCCGCTCGACGAATCCCGGAACCGTGTTGTCCTCGAACGTGCCCAGGAAATCGTGGTAACCCTTCTGGAAGTTCTGCGCCACGGTCACGCCCCACGGCCCGATCGTCCAATCGGTGGCGAGGTAGCTTCTGAAGCGGGCGATGACACCGCCTGTGGTGGAGTTGGCCTGGTCGATCGCGCTGGTGAACGAGCCGTCGGGATTGGAGGTGTCGTACTGGGTGAAGTACGTCGCGCTGCCGCCGATGGTGAATCGACCGTAGTTCTGCGTCGGGATCCGGTAGCTGGCGTCGATGTCGTAGCCGGCGACCTTAGTCGAGCCGAGGTTGAGGTTGATCTGGTTGATCGAGATGATCGAGCCGGGAATGCCGGCGGCGATGTCGGAGGGCGACTGCGGTGCGCGCGTGATGAAGCTCGCGTACTTGTCGGTGTCGCTGAGGATGACAGCCGGGCTGATGCCGTTGACGATCGTGTTGTCGAGCCGGACGCTGAAGTAGTCGACGCCCAGCGAGACGTTGTTCACCGGCTCGAGCACGGTCCCCAGGGTGAAGTTCCTGGATTTTTCCGGCTGAAGGCTCGGCAAGCCGCCAAAGGCGACGGCGAATTGCGTCTGGCAGTCGTTGCTGCTGTTGGTCGTCGGGCAGCGCTTCGGATCGCTCAAGCCGGGCGCGGTGACGCCTGTCGTCTGGCCGAGGAAGAGCTCCTGCAGGCTCGGTGCGCGAAAGCCGCGCCCGTACGAGGTGCGAAACAGGACCTGCGGAATCGGCTGCCAGCGCAAGCTCGCCTTCGGTGTGGTCGAGTTGCCCACGCCTTCGTAGTGGTCGTAGCGGATGGCGCCGTCGAGCTCGAGATTCTTGACGATCGGAACGTTGATCTCGCTGTACACCGCGCCGACGTTGCGCGAGCGATCCGAGTCGAGGAAATTGCCGCCATAGCCGGACACGTCGCCGGTCTGCAAGGGAGGCGCCGCCTGGAAGTCCAGCTTCTCCTTGCGGCCCTCCACGCCGACGGCGATGCCGATCGGCCCGGCGGGAAGCTGGTACACGTCGCGCGAGCCCTTGGCGGTGAGGCTGGTGAGTGACGATTTGATCTTGAACGCGTCGCCGATGAACTGCGTGGCATTGAGCTGGTCCTGGACGGCTGCCGTGTTGGGCCCGAAGAAGTTGACGGTGCCGCCGTTCAGCAAGGGCAGGATCTGCGAGTTGAGCGGGAACCCCGCGTTGTCGTGCTCGCGCACCATGCTCTCGCTGTAGAGGCCGGCAACGTCGAAGTCCCAACCGACCGCCGTGCCCTTGACGCCGGCGACGAAACGCGGCGCCTCGTTGATGTCCGTCAGGTCGCGATTGCCGGTCTGCGCCCGGTAGCGGACGAGAAGATCGGGGTTGCCAGCGACGCCCTGGCTCGCCAGGTACGCGGCCGGATAGAAGGGGCTCGACGACCTCAGGATGATGGTCGAGACGCAGGCGTTGGCGACCGTGGTGTTGTAGGGCGCTTGGCTGCACAAGGCGTTGTTGAAGGGGATGTTGAACTGGTCCGACAGCGGCACGGGCTGGATGATCGTGCGGATGGTGTTGCGGTTGTACGAAGCCTCGGCGTAGGCCTGGATGTCGGGCGTGATGGCGTACTTGGCCGCCGCGAAAATGCTGGCCCGTTCCGAGGCCGGGATGAGGGTCACCTGGGGCGACGGGTCGAACCGGCAGCGCGTCGGCGGGAACAGCGGATCGTTGACGGCGTACGGCCCGGGGCAGCCCGGGGCGGAGGGGTTGAGCGTTCCGGAGCCGTCGAGCTGCGCGATGTTCGCCGGGAAAGTGTTGCCCGAGGTGGTGTCGTTGTTCGCGAAGACATTGATGCCGCTGTTCGCGAACGAACGATCGGCTCCGAACAGCGACCCTTCCTTCTGGTACGAGGCGACGACCAGCACGTTGTAGCGGTCGGCCGACAGATCGCCGAAGCCGAAGGTGCCAGTGACGCGCTTGACGCTCGCCCCGCCCTGGGAGGTGTCGCCGTACTCGGCAGTGAGCTCGGCGCCCTTGTAGTCCTGACGCAGGATGAAGTTGACGACGCCGGCGATGGCGTCGGAACCGTAGATCGCCGAGGCGCCGTCCTTGAGAACCTCGATACGCTCGATGGCCGCGAGCGGAATGCTGTTGACATCGACCGAGACCGAATCGCCGGTGAAGCCGATGCCGTACGGAGCGACGCGCCTGCCGTTGACCAGCACCAGCGTGCGGATCGAGCCCAGGCCGTGCAGCGAAATCGCGGAGATGCCGCCCGTCGTGGCGCCCGAGGCGGATGCCGCGGTCAGCCCGTTCGAGCTGGACATCGAGCTCACCGACTGCAGCAATTGCTCGACGTTGACCGCGCCGGTCCGCTGGATCTGCTCGCGCGTGATCACCTGCACCGGCAACGCTGTTTCCGCGTCGATCCGCTTGATGGAAGAACCGGTGATCTCGACGCGCTCGAGCTGCTGCGGCGCGACGGCCGGCGCAGGCGGCGCCGCCTGCTGGGCCAGGGCCGAGGAGGCCCATGCGCCGCCGAACGCCATGGCCACGAGGGAGCAGAGCTTGGTTCTGGTCAACGTCATCGCATCCTCCGAATCGACATCTTGTCGTTCCATTGTGGCGAGGCTGCGATGCGATGAAAGGCTTTCATCGGCATGCGTTGATTTTTTCCAACAACGACTACCGTTGGATACATCCCACGCCGGACGCCAATCGTTTCGATCCTGTCACCGTTTCGGCTGTCGCTTTGTGGCGCTGCGCCAGAATGCGGGCGCGCCGTCGCGCCGACGTGCCCAGATCCCGGCCCCTCCCCGATCTCGCTGGAGACGACCGATCGTCAACGAGACACCATGAACGACGCAACCCAACCGCTTCCCCTGCCCGATCGTCTCTCCATCGATCCGCGCAGCCCTCATCACCTCGCCGCCGTCTTCGAGCACGGCATCGGCATTCGCCTGAACGACAAGGAGCGATTCGATGTGGAGGAATACTGCCTCAGCGAGGGCTGGATCAAGGTGGCCGCGGGCAAGGCCCTGGACCGCAAGGGCCACCCGTTGCTGATCAAGCTGAAGGGCAGAGTCGAGGCGTTCTATCGATAGGCGGCCTGGCGTGCTGGCGTGCTGGCGTGCTGGCGGGCTGCTCGATGAACCGCTGTGTCCTTGCTTCCGTTCTGGCGTCGCTGTTGCTTCTCCTGCCGGCCATTGGCGCCCACGCGCAATGGGTGCCGACGGGGCGGCTGGCGGCGATTCCGATCATCCGGGACTGCAACGAAACCGGCGGCGACGTCGCCGTGTCGCGGCTCGACCCGCCGACGGTCTACATCTGCCCCGCCGTCATGGCGATGATCCGCAAGAAGAACCCGGGCGCCGCGCACTTCTATTTCGTGCACGAGTTCGGGCATGTCGCGCAAGGCACGTCGGACGAGGCGGTTGCGGACTGCTGGGCCGCCCGGGAACTGGCCAAGGCGCCCAACGGAAGGCGCTACCTGGCCGCGGCGATCGAACACTTTCGGCAGCGGCCGGACGAGGCAAGCCCGCGCTACGGAACACCGAAGGAGCGCGCAGAACGGATCCGGCGCTGCGCCGA
The DNA here is from genome assembly GCA_036722755.1 of Caldimonas sp. Taxonomy (GTDB): domain Bacteria; phylum Pseudomonadota; class Gammaproteobacteria; order Burkholderiales; family Burkholderiaceae_C; genus Schlegelella_A. Next base: position 9,404 of record DAIMIM010000068.1, read on the forward strand.
AGACGAGCCGTGAACGACGATGGCTTGTCGCAGCGCCCCGATGCGCACGGAGTGCCTATGATGGCCGCCTCGACGACCGCCGAAGGAGGCGAACGATGGAGCCAGGAAAGATTCGCCTCGCCGTTCCCAACGGCCAGAGCAACGTCGGCGTCACGCAGACCATTGCGTATGCGATCACGAACAGGTTGTACCGGATCACGAACGACGGCCCGGGCATCATGAGAATCACCGCCGCCCGCTCGGTCCTGTGGTGGTCCGTCGTTTCCATTCTCGAGCTCGAAGGCGGGCGTTCGGTCGACGTGGTCGGATCGACGATCACCGTCCTGGCTCTCGACAGCCTGGTGCTGACCGGCAGCTACGACACCCTCTAGCGGCGGTTCACACCGTCGACCACCGAGCGTTCAGCGAACCGCCATGTAGTCGAACAGCCGGTACATCTGCAGGATGGCGGTGGCATAGACGCGATGCAGCGGATGCAGCGGAATCGCGCGGATGCCGGTGAACGGAAGAGGCAGCGGGTTGTCGGCGGCTGCGAGCAGGTTCGCTCCGACCAGCGTGCCGAGCGTCGTCGCCATGGCCACTCCGCGCCCGTTGTAGCCGAGAAGCAGCGTGAGACCCGGCGCCGGCCGATGCACGTGCGGCAGGTGGTCCTGGGTCAGCGCGACGCGCCCCGACCAGCGGAACGCGCAGCGCACGCCCTTCAGCTGCGGAAAGACCAGCGCGATCACCGACTCCAGATGGCGAAAGTCGCTCGGGCCCGCGGGCTCGCGGAACGAGCCCCGGCCGCCCATGATGAGACGCCCGTCGTGGTTGCTGCGGTAGTAGAGAAGCAGCTTGCGCGTGTCCGACGCGACCTGGCCTTGCGCCAGCACGGTGCCCTTGAGCGCATCCGGAAGCCGCTCGGTCGCGACCTGGAAGCTGTTCGCGGCGATCACCGTCTGGCGCAAGCGCGGCCAGAGCGCGTCGGTGTAGCCGTTGGTGGCAAGCAGCACCTGTTCGGCGAAAACGCTCGGTCCGTGCGCCGTGGTGACCGTCCAGCGTGCGCCGTCGCGCGCCAGCGAGACGACGCGCGATTGGCCGCAGACAAGCGCGCCGGCTGCCTGCGCCGCCCGCGCCAGCCCGCGGGCGTAGCTGAGCGGTTGCACCGAGCCCGCCCGCCTGTCGATCCAGCCGCCCCGATAGATCGGGCTGCCGACGAGCGCGCAGGCGGCGTCGCGGTCGAGCAGCGACACGTCCGCGCCGCGCCGCTGCCACTGTTCGACCCGGCGTTCGGCGAGGCTTCGGTCGGCATCGGCGAACGCCGGCTGGATCCAGCCGCAGCGCGTCGCCTCGCAATCGATGCCGTGTCGCGCGACGAGATCGAACAGCGTCGCAGGCGCGCCGCCGACGACCCGCACGAGATGCTCGCCGGCCTCGGCGCCGAACATCGCGACCAGTTCGTCGGGGTCCCACTTGAGACCCGGAATCACCTGGCCGCCGTTGCGACCGGATGCGCCCCAACCGGGCTCGCCGGATTCGAGAACGACGACCGATGCGCCGGATTCGGCGAGGCGCAATGCCGCGGCGAGCCCGGAGTAGCCGGCGCCGACGATGACGACGTCGGCTTGTCGCGACGCGTCAAGCGGCGGCGTCGCCGGCGCCGGCCGAGCGGTCGCGGCCCAGAGCGAGGGTGGCAGCTGAAGGGGCACGGACATCGCGTTCGGCATGGACTCGGCGCTCAGATGGGATGGGTGACGCGACGCAGGAAATCCTGGGTGCGCTCGTGTTGCGGCGCGCTCAGCACGTCGCGGGCGACGCCCTGCTCGACGATCCGGCCGCCGTCGATGAAGATGGCCCGGTCGGCCACCTCGCGGGCGAAGCCCATCTCGTGCGTCACGACGATCATCGTCATGCCCTCGTCGGCGAGCAGGCGCATCACCGCGAGCACCTCGCCCACCAGCTCCGGGTCGAGCGCCGACGTCGGCTCGTCGAACAGGATCGCCTGCGGCTGCATCGCCAGCGCCCGGGCGATGGCGACGCGCTGCTGCTGGCCGCCGGA
>DAIMIM010000069.1:0-11375 GCA_036722755.1 Caldimonas sp.
GCAGGCGCGAATCGGCAACGACGATGTTGAAGAAGGGGCGCTTCTTCGCGCCGCCACGTGCAAGCCGGATCACGACCATGATGAAATCCTCGATGTCGGGAGACGTCCCGCGAAAAACCCAGCATTATAAACTCCATCGCCAACTGTGCATTCCAGCCTCCCATGAGCGACCTGCTGATCCGGCCAAGCGGAACGCGCGCTCCGCGCTCCAAGACGCTGGCGACCTGGCTGGCGCTTGTTGGCGGCAGTCTCGGCCTGCATCGCTTCTACCTGCACGGCCGGGCGGAACGCTGGGGCTGGCTCTTTCCGCTGCCGACCCTGGTCGGCGCCTACGGCTTCTGGCGCATGCGCACGCTGGGCGTCGAGGATGCGCTCGGCAGCGCCCTCGTTCCCTTGCTCGGCGCCATGGTCGCGTCGACGATGCTGGTCGCCATCGTCTACGGCCTGATGCCCGACGCGCGCTGGAACGCGCGCTGGAACGCGCAGGCGAACCAGGAGCCGGCGATGCCGCCATCCGGCGGGCTAGCGATCGCCGGCGTCATCGTCGCGCTCGCCGTCGGTGCGACCGTGGCGATGGCGACGATCGCCTTTTGCGCGCAACGCTACTTCGAGGCGCAGGCGCCGCTCTAGAACAACCAGAGGCCGACCGCGTAGAACACGCCGGCGACGAACGCAGACGCCGGGATCGTGAAGATCCAGGCCCAGACGATGTTGCCGGCGACGCCCCAGCGCACGGTCGCGGCGCGCCGCACCGAGCCGACGCCGACGATCGCGCCGGTGATGGTGTGCGTCGTCGAGACCGGAATGCCGAGGGCGGTGGCGAGAAACAGCGTGATCGCGCCGCCGGTCTCGGCACAAAAGCCGCCCACCGGCTTCAGCTTGGTGATCTTCTGCCCCATGGTGCGGACGATGCGCCAGCCGCCGAACATCGTGCCGAGGCCGATGGCGATGTAGCAGCACCAGATGACCCAGGCCGGCGGCATGGCCGCATCGGCGGGTGTGTACTTCGATGCGATCAGCAGCATCCAGATGAGGCCGATGGTCTTCTGCGCATCGTTGCCGCCGTGGCCGAGGCTGTAGAGGCCCGCCGAAACGAGCTGCAGACGGCGGAACAGGTTGTCGACCTTGAGCGGCGACGAATGGCGAAAGATGTTGGCGACAAGCACCATCAGCAGCGCGCCGAGCAGGAATCCCAGCACCGGCGAGAGGAAGATGAACAGCACCGTCTTCCAGATGCCGGAGGCGATCAGCGCGCTGGCGCCGGCCTTGGCGATGGTCGCGCCGACGATGCCGCCGATCAGCGCGTGCGACGAGCTCGACGGGATGCCCCACCACCAGGTGACGAAATTCCAGAAGATCGCTCCGATCAGCGCGCCGAAGACGACGTGGTGATCGACGACGCCCGGCTGCACGATGCCCTTGCCGATCGTCGCCGCGACACTCAGATGGAAGACGAAGATGGCGACGATGTTGAAGAAGGCGGCGAAGACGATCGCCTGCTGCGGCTTCAGCACGCCGGTCGAGACGACGGTGGCGATCGAGTTCGCGGCGTCGTGAAAGCCGTTCATGAAGTCGAAGACGATGCCGAGCGCCACCAGCAGCGCGACGACGCCGAACGAGATCTCCGTGGCGCTCATGGTGCCCCCACGCTTGCCGCTTGCGCGGCTGCGCTGCCCCCCGAGGGGGCGCGACCCGGCTTGGGAGCGGCCCGGCGCCGGGTCGTGCGCAGACCGAGACGCGCGAGCGCGCTCAAGAGTTCTCGAGGACGACGCCCTCGATGAGGTTGGCGACATCCTCGCAGCGGTCGGAGATCGATTCGAGCAACTCGTAGATCGCCTTCAGCTTGATCAGCTCGCGCACATCCTTTTCTTCGCGGAACAGGCGCGACATCGCCGAGCGCATGACGCGGTCGGCGTCGGACTCGAGGCGATCGATCTCCTCGCAGGTCTTGATCGCCGCTTCGGCGACGCCCGGCTGGCTGATCTTCGGCAGCAGCGACACGGCGTGCTGGACGCGCTCGCAGCATTTGGCGCTGATGTCGCCCAGACGCAGGATGTCGTCGTTCATCGCCTGCACGTCGTACAGCGACATCGTCTCGCTGGCGTCCTGCAGGAGGTCGAGGACGTCGTCCATGGCGTTGATGAGGCCGTGGATCTGCTCGCGGTCGATCGGCGTGATGAAGGTCTTGTGCAAGAGGCGGTTGACCTCCGCAGTGACCTTGTCGGCTTGTCGCTCGGCCGTGCCGACCTCGATCGTGTGGCGCTCGCGAAGCTCCGGGTCGGCGTAGTGCTGGATCAGGCGAATGAAAGCGCGCGCGCCTTCGGCGATGTAGCCGCCGTGCTGGTTGAAGAGCTCGAAGAAATTCCCTTCGCGTGGAAGCAGCTTGCCGAACAGCATTCATCTCTCCTCGTTGCGTGGAGAGTTTACGGGCCGCACCGCGTGCGACCGGCCGGCGCCGGTGCGCACCGATCACAATCGCGAGCGCCGCCGAGGCCGACCCGACGTGACCGCACCCCACTCTTCGCCAGCCGACATGCCCGTGCGCAACGGCGCGCCCGCGATACGACTGCAGGTCAGCGGGCTCGAATGCCGGCGCGGCGAGCGCACCCTCATCCGCGGCCTGACCTTCGCCGTCCATCCCGGCCAGATCGTCTGGCTGCGCGGCGCCAACGGCCAGGGCAAGACAACCTTGCTGCGCACCCTGGCCGGATTGACGGCGCCCGAGGCGGGCGAGATCCACTGGGCCGATGCGTCGTCGCCGCCGCCCTTTCTCTACCTCGCCCATGCGAACGCCCTGAAAGACGACCTGACCGCGACCGAATCGCTGCGCTTCCTGCTCCGGCTGTCCGCATCGACGGCCGCGCCCGCCGCTCTCGACCAGGCGCTCGACGAGGCGCTCGACCGCTTCGGTCTCGCATCGCGTCGCCACGCACCGGTGCGAACCCTCTCGCAAGGCCAGCGCCGGCGTGTCGCGCTGGCCCGGCTCGCTGTCCGCCCGACGGCCGACACCTGGCTGCTCGACGAGCCCTTCGATGCGCTCGACGTCGGCGGCGTCGACACGCTGAATGCGCTGCTCGCCGCGCATGCGGCGGTCGGTGGCAGCGTCGTCCTCACCAGCCACGTGCCGCTGGCGATCGCCGCGCCCGTCCCCTTCGTCGTGACGCTCGAGTCCATCGTCGCCGCATGACGCGTCTCTTCACTGCGCTCGTCGCACGCGACCTCCGGCTCGCCGGCCGCCGGCGATCCGATGCGCTTTTGCCGATCGCGTTCTTCACCGTCGCCGTCAGCCTGTTTCCATTGGGCGTCGGTCCCGAGGCGCAGACGCTCCGGCTGATTGCGCCCGGCGTGGTCTGGGTCGCGGCGCTGCTCGCCGCCATGATCTCGGTGACGCAGCTCTACGCCACTGACCTGGCCGACGGCTCGCTGGAGCAGATGCAGCTGGCCTCGCCGCCCGGGCTGGCGCTGTCGCTGGTCACCGCCAAGGCGACCGCGCACTGGCTCGTTACCGGCGTGCCTCTGGTCGTCGCCGCGCCGGTCTTCGGGCTCATGTTCGACATGCGCGGCGAGGCGATCGCGACCCTCGTCGTCACGCTGCTGCTCGGCACGCCGATCCTCAGCCTGCTCGGCGGGCTGGGCGCGGCGCTGACGCTCGGCCTGCGCGGCGGGGCGGCGCTGCTGGTGCTGCTGATCGTGCCGCTCTGCATCCCGGCGCTCATCTTCGGCGCCGGGGCGGTCGGCGCGGTCGACGCCGGCATCGGCGCACGCGGCCACCTCTCGTTGCTGGGCGCCTTCCTGATCTTCACAGCGTTGCTGGCGCCGCCGGCGACTGCCGCAGCGCTGCGCATCGCGACCGAATGACCGGTCGTAACAGGTCGGAGCCCGGACGCAGGACAATCGACGTCGCCCGACCTTCCTGACGATGACCTTCCGCTTCTTCCAATTCGCCGCCCCGGCCCGCTATTACCGACTGGCGGCCGTGCTCGTTCCCTGGTGCTGGCCGGCCTTCGCCTTGCTCGCAGCCGCTGGCCTCTACGTCGGTTTCTTTCGTGCTCCCACCGATGCGACTCAGGGCGACGCCTACCGCATCATCTTCATCCACGTGCCTGCCGCCTGGATGTCGATGGTGCTGTACGTGGCGATGGCCTTCTGGGCTGCGATCGGCTGGGCCTTCAACGCCCGGCTGGCCTCGATGCTGGCGCGCGCGATCGCCCCGACCGGCGCCATGTTCACCTTCCTGGCCCTGTGGACCGGTGCCTTCTGGGGCAAGCCGGCGTGGGGCACCTGGTGGGTCTGGGATGCCCGGCTCACGTCGGAGCTGATCCTGCTTTTTCTCTATGCCGGCTTTCTCGCCATCGTCGCCTCGATCGACGAGCCGCGTCGCGCCGACCGGGCCGGCGCCCTGGTGGCCGTCGTCGGCAGCGTCAACGTGCCGATCATCTATTTCTCCGTGAAGTGGTGGAACACCTTGCATCAGGGCGCCACCATCACCTTGACGACTGCGCCGAAAATGGTCAGCTCCATGCTCGTCGCCATGCTCCTCATGACGCTCGCCTTCTGGGCCTACGCGTTCGCGGTCGTCTTCACGCGCTCGCGGGCGATCGTCCTCGAGCGCGAGCGCCACGCCGCGTGGACAGCCGACACGGCGCGCGCGCCGCACGGCGCCGCAGCCGCGACAGGAGCGCCGACATGACCTGGAACAGCGCGTCCGAGTTCTTCGCGATGGGCGGCTATGGCCTCTATGTCTGGGGCTCGTACGCGGTCGCCGCTGCCTGCATGGCGATCGAGCCCGTCCTCGTCGCGATGCGGCACCGGCAGGCGCGCCGCGCGTTGATCGACGAAGGCACGGCATGAAGCCGCGCCACATCAAGAAAGGCACGACATGAAGCCCCGCCACAAGCGCCTGGCGATCGCCGCCGGCGTCGTCGTCGCCGTCGGCGCCGCCGCGGCGCTGGTGCTCAACGCCTTCCAGAGCAATCTCGTCTTCTTCTATTCGCCGTCTCAGGTGGCGGCACACGAAGCGCCGAGCCTGCGCACGTTCCGGATCGGCGGCCTGGTCGAGCGCGGCACGGTCAAGCGCGACGGCACGCGCGTCAGCTTCATCGTCACCGACACGGCGAAGTCGATTCCGGTGAGCTACGAAGGCATCCTTCCCGACCTCTTCAAGGAAGGCAAGGGCGTCGTCGCCCAGGGTAAGCTCGAGGGTGGCGTGTTCGTCGCGCGCGAGGTGCTCGCCAAGCACGACGAGAACTACATGCCGCCCGAAGCGGCCGAAGCCCTGAAGCGCGCGCAGCAGGGCAACCCGAAACTGGCTGAATCGCTGGCCACAGACACGGTGAAAAAGCAGCCATGATTCCCGAGCTCGGCCACTTAGCACTCTGGATCGCGCTCGGCATCTCGGCCGTGCTCGGCACCCTGCCGATGCTCGGCGCGGCGCGCAATCGCCGCGACTGGATGGCGCTGGCCCGGCCGTCGGCACGCTGGATCTTCGCCCTCGTCGCCTTGGCCTTCGTCTGCCTGGCGATCTCGTTCATCGACAACGACTTCTCGGTGCTCTACGTCGCCTCGAACTCGAACCGCTCGCTGCCCCTGCACTACCGCTTCACGGCGGTCTGGGGCGGCCACGAAGGCTCGATCCTGCTCTGGCTGCTGATGCTGACGTTCTGGACCTTCGCGGTCGCGACCTTCAGCCGCCACCTGCCGGAGAAGGTCGTCGCGCGCATCCTCTCGGTGATGGGCTGGCTCGCCTTCGGCTTCCTGCTCTTCCTGCTGATGACATCGAACCCGTTCGACCGCCTGCTGCCGGTGCCGGCCGACGGGCGCGACCTCAACCCGCTCCTGCAGGACCCCGGCATGGTGATCCATCCGCCGATGCTCTACATGGGCTACGTCGGTCTGTCCGTCGCCTTCTCGTTCGCCGTCGCGGCGCTGATCGGCGGCAACCTCGACGCGACATGGGCGCGCTGGACGCGGCCCTGGACCGTCGCGGCCTGGATCTTCCTCACCATCGGCATCGCGCTCGGCAGCGGCTGGGCCTACTACGAGCTCGGCTGGGGCGGCTGGTGGTTCTGGGATCCGGTCGAAAACGCCTCGTTCATGCCGTGGCTGGTGGCCACGGCGCTGATCCACTCGCTCGCCGTCACCGAGAAGCGAAACAGCTTCAAGTCGTGGACGGTGCTGCTCGCCATCATGGGCTTCTCGCTCTCGCTGCTCGGCACCTTCCTGGTCCGCTCGGGCGTGCTGTCGTCGGTGCACGCCTTTGCGACCGACCCGCGGCGCGGCCTCTTCATCCTCGCCTTCCTGGTCATCGTCATCGGCTCGTCGCTCGCCCTCTTCGCCTGGCGCGCGCCGACCGTTGGCCTCGGCGCGCGCTTCGCGCTGCTGTCGCGAGAGTCGCTGCTGCTCGGCAACAACGTGCTGCTGGTCGTGGCCTGTGGTGCGGTGCTGCTCGGCACGCTCTATCCGCTGGCGCTCGACGCGCTCGGCCTCGGCAAGATCTCGGTCGGGCCGCCCTACTTCGACACCGTCTTCGTGCCGCTGCTGACGCCACTGATCTTCCTGATGGGCGTGGGTCCGCTGGCGCGCTGGAAGGAGACCACCCTGCCCGACCTGGCGACACGCCTCAAGTGGGCGGCAGGTGCGGCCATCGTCGCGGCGCTCCTCACCGCCTGGCTGCACGGCGGCGTCGGCATCGTCGGCGTCGTCGGCCTGCTGATGGCTTTCTGGATCATCGCCTCGCTCCTCACCGATCTGGTCGAACGGCTGCGTCCGGTCGGCGGCATGCGCTCGAACGTCCTGCACCGCGCTCGCCTGATTCCGCGCGCCACGGTCGGCATGATGGTGGCGCACCTCGGCGTCGCCATCTTCATCTTCGGCGTCACGCTCGTGAAGACGGGCGAGGTCGAGCGCGACGTGAAGATGGGAGTCGGCGACACGACCGAGATCGATGGCAAGACCTTCACCTTCCGCGGCGTGCGCGACGTGACGGGCCCGAACTACCGCGGCGCGCAAGGGCTGATCGTCGTCACACAGGGCGACAAGACCATCGCCACCCTGCACCCCGAAAAGCGGTTCTTCCCGGTGACGCAGGCGACCATGACGGAAGCGTCGATCGACAGCGGCCTGACCCGCGACCTCTACGTCTCGCTCGGCGAGCCGGTCGGCGGCGGCGCCTGGATCGTACGCGTCTACCTGAAACCCTTCGTCGACTGGATCTGGGGCGGCTGTCTCGTGATGGCGCTCGGCGGATTGATCGCGGCGACCGATCGCCGCTACCGCATCCGCGCGCGGCAGACGGCGGACGCCGCCGCGGCCGCAGGCGCAACCGCATGAAGCGCCTCTGGTTTCTCATTCCGCTGGCGGCGTTCTTCGCGCTCGCGACCATGCTCGCCCTCGGCCTCAAGCTCGACCCGCGCGAGGTTCCCTCGCCGCTCATCGACAAGCCCGCTCCGAAGTTCTCGCTGGCCCGGCTCGACGACGCCTCGAAGACGGTCCGCCTCGACGACATGCACGGCAAGGTCTGGATGCTCAACGTCTGGGCGTCGTGGTGCGTCGCCTGCCGCGAGGAGCACCCGATGCTGGTCGAGTTCTCGAAGAAAAAGCTCGTGCCGATCTACGGCCTCGACTACAAGGACCAGCGCGCCGACGCCAACGCCTGGCTCGCCAATTTCGGCAATCCGTACGACGCGTCGCTGTTCGACGACGAAGGCCGCGTCGGTATCGACTTCGGCGTGTATGGTGTCCCGGAAACCTTCGTCATCGACCAGAACGGCGTCATCCGCATGAAGCACATCGGCCCGCTGACGGCCGAGGTGCTGGCGACCAAGATCGAGCCGCTGCTCGAGCGCCTCAAGAAAGCCGATGCCTGACATCTTGGGCCAACCCACCGTGCGCCGCCTGCTCGCTGCGGCGACGCTCGCCCTGCTCGCGTCGACCTGCGTCGCCAAGGAAGCGGTCCCCGAGGCTGCCGACCCGGCACTCGAAGCGCGGATGACGCGCATCACCTCGGAACTGCGTTGCCTGGTCTGCCAGAACCAGACCATTGCCGACTCGAATGCCGACCTCGCCGCCGACCTGCGCCGGCAGACGCGCGAGTTGCTCAAGCAGGGCAAGACCGACCGCGAGATCGTCGACTACATGACGGCGCGCTACGGCGACTTCGTCCTCTACCGGCCGCCGCTGCGCGCGACGACCATGCTGCTGTGGTTCGGGCCGGCCATCATGCTGCTCGGCGGCGCCGCCGTGCTCGTCGTCGTCCTGCGGCGTCGCGGCAAGCTCTCCGCCGACGCGTTCGAGCCCGACGAGGACGACAGGGCCGAGGCCGCGTTGCACGCACAAGCTGCCGGCGCCGCTCCCGAGGGGTCGAAGGCATGACACGCCTGGACCCGGTTCTCGCCGACGCGCGCGACCGCCTGCGTCGATTGAAGGCGTCGAACCTGGCCGGCACGCTGGCCGCCGCGAAATACGAGAGCGAGCGCCGCACGGTCGAACGCGAGATCGGCGATCACCTCGTCGCCGGGATCGTCGACGTCGATGCCTCGGGCCGGCCATCGCGCTCGCTCGTCGGCGCGATCGCCGTCGCCGTGCTCGCGCTCGCCGCAGCCGGCTACTGGAAGACCGGCTCGCCGTCGATGGCGAGCGTCCATCCTGGCTCCGACACGGTCCGGCGCGTCGCCACGGGCTCGCCCGAATCCGCGGATGCCGGCGCGAGCGGAGCCGGCGCCAGCGGCCAGCAGCAGATCGCGGCGATGGTCGATACGCTGGCCGAGCGCATGAAGACGCGTCCGGACGACGCGCAGGGCTGGATCATGCTGGCACGCTCGTACACGGTGCTGAGCCGTTTCGACGAAGCCCTGCCTGCCTACAAGCGGGCGAGCGAACTGCAGCCGCAAGACGCGGTGCTGCTCGCCGACTACGCCGACGCCGTCGCGGCGACCAAGGGCAGCGCCAACAACGCGGAGTCGAACGCGCTCATCGATCGCGCGCTCGCCATCGATCCGAAGCAGCCGAAGGCGCTGGCGCTGGCCGGAACGTCTGCCTACGACCGCGGCGACTTCGCCGGCGCCGTCTCGCGCTGGGAAGCGATGGCAGCGGACCTGCCGCCCGACAGCGAGTTGTCGAAACAGGTCCGTTCGAGCATCGACGATGCGCGCCAGCGGATGGGCGCCGCAGGCACGGCGCCACCGCCGGCCGTGCCGCCCCCGCGCACCGCCGCGGCGGATGCGTCGGCAACGAGCGTCAGCGGCACCGTCACGCTGGCCCCGGCCCTCGCCGGCCAGGTGTCTGCTGGCGACACGGTCTTCGTCTTCGCCCGCGCCGCCGGCGGCGGCCGCATGCCGCTCGCCGTGCGGCGCGCGACCGTCGCCGATCTGCCGCTGACATTCAAGCTCGACGACAGCATGGCGATGGCCCCGGGGGCGACGATCTCGAGCGCGCGACAGCTCATCGTCGGCGCGCGCATCAGCAAGAGCGGCAATGCGATCCCGCAGGCGGGCGATCTTTCCGGCGAAGTGACGCCTGTCGCGCCGGGTGCGACCGGTCTCGCGATCCGCATCGACAGCGTCGTCAGCCCGCGCTGAGTCGCGGCCGCGCCGCTCAGAAGGTCGAGGTCGCCGGCGCCGGCCACGGCGCATCGAGCTCCGCGACGCCGGTCGAACCGAAGGATTCGCGCGGACCGCGAAACTGCTCGAGACGCTCGATCAGGCGCGACATGTCGCTCTCGCGACCGGCCGCGTCGAGATGCTCGGTATCGACGACCAGCACCGGCGCATCGGCGTAGCGCGCGAAGAATTCCGCATAGGCGGCCGACAGGCGCTCCAGATAACCCGCGTCGATCGCCTGCTCGATCCGCAGGCCGCGCCGGCGGATCCGGCCGAGCAGGGTTTCTGTCGAGGCTTGCAGCCAGATCACGAGATCGGGCGGACGCAACTCGGAAGCGATCGGTGCGTGCATCTGCGCATAGAGACGGTACTCGTCGTCGCTCAGCGTCAGCCTGGCGAACAGTGCGTCCTTCTCGAACATGAAATCGCTCACCGTCGTCTGCTGGAACATGCTCGGCTGGGCCAGCGCCCGCATCTGCTTTTGCCGCTGGAACAGGAAGAAGAGCTGCGTCTGGAACGCGTAGCCGGGCATGTCGTCGTAGAAGCGATCGAGGAACGGGTTCTCCGAGGGCTTTTCGAGCATCGGCTCGGCAAAGATGCGGCTGGCAAGGCGGCGCGCCAGCGTCGTCTTGCCAACCCCGATCGGCCCTTCGATCGCGATGTGGCGAAAGCGCGCAAGGTCGGTGCCCCCAGGCGCGGCAATGGATTCGAGCATCGCCCGGAGTTTAGGGTTTGGCCAGCCTGACGACCCGCTGCGGACCGAGTCGGCCGAGCAGGCTTTCCACCGTGCCCTGCCCTTGCACGCTCAGGCCCGGAGCGACCTCGGCAAGCGGCATCAGGACGAACGCGCGCTGGTGCAGGCGCGGGTGCGGCAGCACGAGCTCCGGCGTGGCGACGGCCGTGTCGCCGTGGACAAGCAGATCGAGGTCGAGCGTGCGCGGTGCGTTGGTGTGCGGCCGGGTCCGGCCATGGCGGGCTTCGATCGCCTGCAGTGCACGCAACAAGGCGAGCGGTGCGAGCCCGGTCGACAGACGCACCACGGCATTGAGGTAATCGGCGCCGCCGGCATCCAGCGGCGCCGATTCGTAGAGCGCCGATCGAGCGACCAGCGCAGTGTCCGGCAATGCCGCAAGCGCGTCCATCGCACGTTCCAGCGTCGCGGCGCGATCGCCGAGATTGGAGCCCAGGCCGACGAACGCGGTCGTCGCGGTCGGCGTCACGTCGGCGTGCCGCCCTCGCTGGGCTTGCGCCGCCGCCGCCGGCGCTTGCGCGGCGCCGACGCATCGCCCTCGCCCTCGCCGGCCTCGTCCGGCTGGTCCGGCTCCGCCTCGGCGACGGGTGCGTCGTCGGCGACCGGCGGCGTACGCTGCGGCGTGGCGCTCACCGCTTTCTTGACGCGGCGCGGGCCACGCGGCTCACGCATCCCTTCGACCAGACGACGCCGTTCGTCGTCGCCGGCCGAATAGAGCGCTTCCCACCAGGCCGCCAGCGCCGGATCGGCCTCGCCGACCTCGCCGCGCAGGCGCAGGAAATCGAGCCCGGCGCGAAAGCGCGGCTGCTCCAGCAGCGTCAGCGTCGAGCTGCTGGTGCGACGCTCGAGGCGCGGCTGCAGCATCCAGATCTCGCGCATGTCGACCGCCAGCTTGCCGCGGCCGGAGATATCGCCGATGCGCGCATCGAAGGCGGCATCGATCGCCTCCTGCAGCGCCGGGAATGTCGATGCGCCCGCTGCCTGCCGCTGCTTCCAGCCTTTCTGGACGTCGTGCCACAGCATCGCCG
>DAIMIM010000070.1:0-11211 GCA_036722755.1 Caldimonas sp.
CCTTGGCCATGGCGCGCGCCTGGCGCGTGTTCTTGACCTTGCGGTTCTCGGTGTAGTCCACCGCCTGGCGAAAACTGCGCTGCGTCGCTTCCTTGTAGACCTTGGCGCAGCGCGTCTCGTCGCCGCAGCGCACGACATAGACCATCGCCTCCTTGCCGCTCATCAGCTGGCGGACGACGGAATCGATCAGGCCTTCCTCGAGCAGGGACCGCAGCCGCTTCGGCGCCTTCATCGAATCGTCACTGGCAGCGCACTTTCACCTGATCGTCTCCTTCGACAGGCGCCATTCTCGCCGCCGCCAGCCTGAGGCAAGATGCCGCATGCAAAGCGTGATGGCGTTGACCGACGGCGCACCGGTGGCCGGCCTGCTGCTCGGCGTGATCCTGCTGGTCGGCGTCGTCGGCCTGTTCGCCTTTCCGGCCCTGGTCGCGCGCAGCGTCTTTCGCCCGTACTGGCTGGTGCCGCGGCGCGAGTACGCGACGCTCTTCAGCAGCGCCTTCGTGCATGCCGATCTTGCGCATCTGCTCTTCAACGCCTTCACGTTCTGGGCGTTCGGCTTCAGGCTCGAGCGCGAGATCGGCAGCGAAGCGTTCGCGTCGCTCTACCTCGTCGGCCTGCTGGCGAGCGACGCCGGCACCTGGCTCAGCCATCGACACGACGCCGAGTACCGCACGCTCGGCGCCTCGGGCGCAATCGTCGCCGTGCTGTTCGCCTCGATCGTGTATTTCCCGTCGGCATCGATCTTCATCCTGCCGATCCCCGTCCCGATCCCGGCGCCGCTCTTTGCGCTCGCCTATCTCGCCTACACCGTCATCGCCGCCAGGCGCGGCAAGGGACGCATCAATCACGACGCGCATCTGTCGGGTGCGATGGCGGGGATCGCCTTCGTCGCGTTCACCGACAACGACGCGTTCCGTCGCGCGCTGCATCAGGTCTTCGGCTGAGCGGCCGGCCGGGGATGCGATCATCGACGCACCGGTGCCGCCCGTTGCGGCGCCGCGCGCGAAAGACTGCTGATGGAGACGCTCGACGACATGCAACGCCGGCACCTGCTGACACCTGAGCAGCATGCCGAGATCGGCGCCTGGGTGGCCTCCGGCAAGTCGCCCGAGGCCATCCTGGCGATGCCTGCGCACCTGTGGCGTGCCCTGTCGCTGGCCAGCATCCTGATGAACGTCGACGCCGATCTCATGCAGCCGCCGGCGCTGGGCGACTAGGGCATGACGAACGTCCCCGTCCTCGCCGACCGTCGCAACCGCTGGTCCTTCACGGTCGGCTGCCTCGCCACCACGGCCGGCGTGCTCCTGCATGTGCCGATGTACTGGATGGGCCGCGACAACGGCTTTCGCCTCGCCGGCATGCCCATGGATGCCAGCATGTGGTGGGGCATGGTCCTGATCGTCGCCGGCATCGCCGTCGCCGGGTACGGCCTGCTGCCGCGCAAGCCGGCGGCCGACGACATGCGCCACCACGTCGTCGTCACTGCTCCCGAAGATGCGCCGCTCGGCCGCGCGCACGTGCAGCTGATGGTGGTGCTGACGATCGCGCTGGTGATCGACGTGATGAAGCCGGCCAGCCTCGGCTTCGTCGTACCGGGCATGCGGGTCGAATATGCGGTCTCGAAGGCCATCGTCGCGTGGCTGCCGTTCGCCGCGCTGTGCGGCACGGTCGTCGGCTCGGTCGTGTGGGGCGTGCTCGCCGATCTCTACGGCCGGCGCGCCTCGATCCTGCTTTCGGCGGTCATGTTCGTCGGCACGTCGATCTGCGGCGCGATGCCATCGTTCTGGTGGAACGTCGGCATGTGCTTTCTGATGGGCGCCGCTGCCGGCGGCCTGCTGCCGGTCACCTACGCGCTGCTGGCCGAGACGATGCCGTCGCGCCAGCGCGGCTGGGTGCTGGTGCTGGTGGGTGGCCTGGGCGCCGTGGGCGGCTATCTGGCGGCGAGCGGGTTTTCGGCGTGGCTCGAGCCGATCCTGAGCTGGCGGATTCTCTGGTTCCTGAATCTGCCCACCGGTCTGGCGCTGATTTTTCTCAACCGGCTCATTCCGGAATCGCCGAAGTTTCTGGTGGCGCAAGGGCATCTGCGCGAAGCCAACGAGATGCTGCAGCGCTTCGGCTGCGTC
The DNA here is from genome assembly GCA_036722755.1 of Caldimonas sp. Lineage (GTDB taxonomy): Bacteria > Pseudomonadota > Gammaproteobacteria > Burkholderiales > Burkholderiaceae_C > Schlegelella_A. The sequence goes on from DAIMIM010000070.1 coordinate 2,124, forward strand.
GCGCGCGAGGTGGCCGAAGGCCCGGCGCTCGCCAGCAAGAACGCGACCGTCGCGGCGACCGCGACGCCACGCCTGACGGCGATGACCTGGGCGCTGAGCATCGCCGCACTGGCATGGAGCCTGATCAATTTCGGCTTGCTGCTCTGGATGCCGGCGACGCTGGTCGCCAAGGGCTACTCCATGGAGCTGTCGAGCCGGCTCCTCGCCGCCTCCGCGCTGATCGCGCTGCCCACCGTCGTCGTCGCCGCGTTCCTGTACAGCAAGTGGAGCAGCAAGGGCGCGCTGATGGCATCGATCGCGGTCACGGCGGCGGGCCTGGCCGGCGTGATCCATCTCGAGCTCTCGACGAACGCGCAGATCAGCCCGGTGTGGTCGATCGCCTTGCTGATCGTCGGCAGCAACGGCGTCATCGCCATGCTCCTGCCGTATGCAGCGGAAAGTTATCCGCTGCACATCCGCGGCCGCGCCACCGGCTGGGTGGCCGCATGCACGAAGGCCGGCGGCATCGTCGCGCAATTGCTCGGCATTCTGGCGCTCGCTCCGACGCTGCTCGTCGGCGCGTGGGTCGTTCTCGTGCCGGTCGTCGGCGCGCTCGTACTGGTCGGCCGCTTCGGCGTCGAGACGCGCGGCCGGGACCTTCGCGATTTCGACGCCGCCGCCGCCAAGCCGCTGTAGCCGCGGCGGCGCCGCCTCGTTCACCGCCATGGCGCGGAGCGCCATCTCGTGGTTTTGGTCACCACGAGGCGGCTTCGACGCGCGATATCCGCTCTCGACGCGGCCCACAATTCTGCGAGACATCAACCAAGGAAATCGCAATGGACGTGGCGTTCGAAAACTCCTTCGACCTGACGGGCTACGGTGGCAAGCTGTTCAAGTCCGAGCCCATCAAGTTCGGCACGGTCTGGCAGATCCCGGGCGTGAAGCCGGCGACGCCGGAAGGAAAAGAGATCGAGAAGATGGTGCGGGCGCTGTGGGTCAAGGAGATCGAGGCCTTCAAGAAAACCAAGGAAAAGGAATACAAGGAGATCCTGAAGGCGACCGAGCTCGCTCTCTACAAGACCGCGCAGAAAAAGGCCGCGGAGCTGATGAAGGACGGCGACCGCGCGACGGCCCAAGCCAAGCTTCTGAGCTGGCTCGACGAGGAAGCCAAGGGCGCCAACGTGATGATCGGCGGCGCGCTCAGGGCCTTCGAGGGCGTCGCCCAGAAAAAGATGAACGAGCTCTGGGACAAGATCGCCCTGGCCGTCGACAAGAAGTTCAAGACCGAGATCAGCAAGGCCAAGCTCGTCGCCGCCGTCAAGATCACCGGCCTGGTCATCCTGATCGTCGCCGCCGCTGCGCTCACCATCGCCGCCGCCGTTCTCGGCGCCCTCGCCGCGCCGACCGGTGTCGGGCTGGTCGCCGGCATCGGCCTGGCACTCGGCGGCATCGCGACGATCGCCTCGGCCGCGGCCAAGATCAACGACGTGTACGCGAGCAACTGGCCGAACCACAAGACGGCCGGCAGCGTGTTGCGCAAGAAGGCCGAAGCCTTGAAGCTGGCGGTCGAGTACGAAGAGAAGAAGGTGCTCAAGACGAGCCAGGGCGCCGCGCTCGGCCCGAAGGAAAAGGCCAAGCTCTTCTTCGCCAACACCAAGGGCAAACGCGCGGAGCTGGCCGACGCCGTGGCAAGCGTCGCGACCTGGACGGCCTCGATGTTGCAAGACGTCGAAAAGGGCGGCAAGGCGGAGCTCATGCTCGAGCAGAAACTGCAGGAGCTCGAAAAGCAGCTGGCTGCGGAGAAGGACAAGAACAAGGCCGCCGACCTGAAGAAAGCCTGCGATGGCTGCGTCAAGACGATTTTCGCCTCCCGCGTCGCGCGCGAGAACACGCGCCTCTACCTGCGCCGCTACACGGCGCTGACCGAGGAAGGCACGGCGTTGCTCGCCACCGACGACAAGCTGAGCTCCGCAGCGCTCGGCAATTTCCTGTCGAAGCTGATGGCGCTCGGCAATTCCAAGGAAATGGACACGCTGATCGCCGTCGGCAAGTCGAGCGGCGACTTCCTGAAGGCGCTGATCAAGCTCAAGTCCTGACAATCCGGCGACGCGATGACCGCCGGCGCGCGCGAACCCTCCTGCCCGTCGTCTACGCGACCGGCTGCTTCGACGTTCTGGTCGTCGCGGTGTGCGCCGTGCCGGTCGGCTGGTATTGCTGCCTGGCCAGCTTCTTCTGTTCCTTCGCCCGCTTCTGCTTTTGCCGGCGAATGCCGCGGTCTCGATCAGCGCTCATGTCCGTCTCCGATGGATTGATTGGCGCGCATGGTAGCCGGGTCGTGGCGCAAGGTGCGCTCGAACAGGGCGAACAGGCGCTCCCAGTGCCGCTCCGCCGCGACCTGGTCGTAGATGCCGGTGCGTGACGGAAAAGCGAAACCGTGATGCACGCCGGGATACCACTCGATGCGATGCGGCGTGCCCGCGTCCTGCAGCGCGGACTGCAGCGTCAGGATCTCGGCGGGCGACGCCCACTTGTCGAACTCGGCACAGGCGAAATAGCTCTCGCAGCGAATCCTGGGCGCCGTCAGATGCGGCGAGGCCGGCGTGTCGGTGACCAGGTTGGCGCCGTAGATGGAGGCGATGCAACGCAGCCGCTCCGGAAAGGCGGCAGCGGCCCACATCACCAGCGGACCGCTCATGCAGTAGCCGACCGCCCCGAGCCTGCCGCGGTCGGCCGCGGGATGCGCATCGACGAACTGCAGCATGGCCCGCGTGTCGCACTCGGTGGTCGCGGCGTCGAGCGTTGCCATCAGCGAAAACATCTCCGCCATCGCGGCCTCGGTGCGCTCCTTCAGGCGGAAGTCGCGCGAGCTTCGGTAGTAGAGATTGGGCAGCACCACGACGTAGCCGACCGCGGCGATGCGCCGCGCCATGTCGTGCAGCTCCTCGCGCTTGCCCGGCGCGTCCATGTAGAAGAGCACCACCGGAAACGGGCCGCCTTCGTCGGGATGCACGACGAAACTGTTCATCGCCCCGTCGGCGGTGGGAATGTCCAGGTGCTGCTCGATCATGGAAGGCTCCGGCATGGGCGTGTTGGCCGGCCGCGCCTGGTTGCGCGCGCCGACGATTCCATCATCCCATCTCAGCCGGCCTTGGTCGATGCGGCCTCGCTCTGGAGCTTTTTCTCGCGCAGTTGCTTGAGCTGCTCTTCCTCGAAGCGCCGCCTTGAGTCCTGCATCTGCACCATCTTCTGGTGCGCACGCTCTTCGAGATCGGCTGGCTGCGTCATCGGATTGAGCGAGAGGCCGGCGAACTCCGAGGCCGGCGGCTCGCCGCGCTTGCTCTTGAGCTTGATGTTCAGGCGCAGCTCGTTGGCCGAGTCGGCGTTGCGGATCGCCTCGTCGAAGCCGATCAGGCCGTCGTTGTAGAGATCGAACAGCGCCGCGTCGAAGGTGCACATGCCGAGCTCGCGCGAGCGGGCCATGATGCCCTTGATCTCGTGGAACTCGCCCTGGAAGATGCGCTCGGCGATGGTCGGCGTGTTGAGCAGGATCTCGATCGCCGCCGAGCGGCCCTTGCCGTCCTCGCGCCGAACCAGGCGCTGCGAGACGATCGCGCGCAGGTTCGCCGAGAGGTCCATCAGCAACTGCTTGCGGCGCTCCTCGGGAAAGAAATTGATGATGCGCTCGATCGTCTGGCTGGCACTGTTGGCGTGCAGCGTGCCGAGGCAGAGATGGCCGGTCTCGGCGAAGGCGATGGCGTGCTCCATGGTCTCGGCGTCGCGAATCTCGCCGATCAGGATCACGTCGGGCGCCTGGCGCAAGGTGTTCTTCAGCGCGTGATGCCATGACTGCGTGTCGATGCCGATTTCGCGGTGCGTCACCAGCGACATCTGCGACGGGTGCACGTACTCGACCGGGTCTTCGACCGTGATGATGTGGCCGGCCGAGGTCCGGTTGCGGTGGTCGATCATCGCCGCCAGCGAGGTCGACTTGCCGGAGCCGGTGGCGCCGACCACGAGCACCAGCCCGCGCTTGGTCATCACCACGTCCTTCAGCACCTCGGGCAGCTTGAGCTTCTCGAAGTTCGGGATCTCCGAGGCGATCGTGCGGATCACCATGCTGACGCAACGCTGCTGCATCAGGATGTTGACGCGAAAGCGCGAGACGCCGGGAATCGAGATCGCGAAGTTGCACTCCATCTCCTTCGCGAATTCGGCACGCTGCGCCTCGTTCATCAGCGAGTGGGCCAGCATGCGGGTGACGTCGGCGTTGAGCTTTTGCGCCGTCAGCGGCTTCATGCTGCCCTGCGACTTCATGCTCGGCGGGAAATCGCTGGCGATGAACAGATCGGAGCCGCCGGCCTGGCTCATGGTGGCCAGCAGCTTGTGCATGTAGGCGCGGGCTTGTTCTTCGGTAAAGGCTGCTGACATGACGCTCCGTGGGGACAAGGCTGTGCCGCGACATCCGGAGCGCTCCGGGCGACGACGATGCGGTGGGTTGATCGCTGTGGAGATTGCCAGCAAACCGTCCACCGGGCCGTGGCCGCAGCGTGCGAATTCCACGCTTGGTCCGGACCTGCCGGCTCCGCGCAACACCGGTTCGTCATTGCGTCAAATTGGCCGGCGATTCGGCATTAATTGCACCGTTGCCCGACCGGGCGGGCTGGAACAATGAACCATGGTGCTCATCTGGATCGCTGTCGCCTTGCTTGTCGCCGCAGTCACGGTCATCGTCCTGAAAAAGACGACCACTCGACCTGAGCCGACTGTCCGACCGGCGACACGCCGGCCCGCGCGGCCGACTGCGGCCGTCGCGTTGCGCGACGCTGCCATCCCCGCCCCGGTCCCCGGCAGCGAGCGACCTGCGGCGGCGCCTGCCGACCAAGCATTGCCACCCGTCCTCGCCGATTTCCATCTGCTGCGCGCGGACGCGCTGCCGGACGACCGCCGACAGGCGTTCGTCACCGCATTCAAGGACGTGCCGCGGCCGCCGAAGTTGTTGCACCGCCTGCTCTCGCCCGATTTCGTCAACGAAGCGAGCGCCGCGCAGCTGGTCGATCTGATCGTCGGCGAGCCCCTCATCGCCGCCAAGGTGCTGACGACGATCAATTCGCCGATGTACGGCCTGAAGGCGCCGGTGCGCAGCATCGGCCAGGCCGTGACCTACCTCGGCCTGAACACCGTGCGCAGCCTCTGCCTGCAGTACATCCTGATCGCCTCGTTCAAGGCCGACAGTGCCGAGCGCAAGCACATGCTCGACGCAGCATGGAACGCCAGTGCGCTCGCCAGCGAGCTGGCGCAGCAGCTCTCGCAGCGGCTCGGCTTCGACGACCGCGGCTCGCTCGTGAGTGCGGTGGTGCTGTCGTTCCTGGGCAGGCTGGCCACCGCTGCGAGCATGTCGCGCGAGCAGCTGGCATCGATCCCTGCGCACGGCTTGCTCGAGCGCACGATCGCCGAGCAGGCAGCGCTCGGCCTTTGCGCGTCGCAGATCGGCCGACTGCTGATGACGGACTGGGGCCTGCCGGCGACGCTCGTCGAGGACGCCGCCGAGATCGATTCGGTCATGCTGACGCCGAGCAGTGCGTTCGATGCGGACCGCGGCAGCCGCCTCGCGCTCTGCTACGTCTGCGCACGCCTCGGCGAGCGCCTTGCCGAAGGCGACCTGAAGGACTTGTCCTCATTCGATCCGGACGCGCCGGCCGATGCGGAGCTGATCCACTTCAGAAGCTATCTGGCGCATCCCGCGCTGGCCCGGCTGGTCCAGATCATCCGGTTGCCCGAAGTCGGCGCCGGAGCCCAGCAGATGCTGACGACGATGCGTCGCTGAGCTCGCGCGAGCCGCAACCAACCGTCGGATCGAGATCGCTCGGCAGTCAACGGCTCGCAATCGGCGACTGCCCGCTAGTCGCTCAGGCGATCCCAGGCGTCACGCGTCGCGCTCTTGGCCCGATCCCACGACAGGCTGGACCGGCCGCGAGCCGCGTTCCAGTCGCGCCCCAGGTCGGACTCGACATCGTCGAAGCTGCCATGGCCGTGCCCGGCGTGACTGGCGTACGAGCTGACACCGTACGCATAGGCCGGGCCGTAGTCGTCGTAGCTGGCGTCGCCCACATAGGGCCGCGACTTGTAGTTCTCGCGCCAGTAGGCGTCTTCGCGGGTCGGGTCGATGGATTCGGCGACGCCCTTTCCAGCCAGGCCGCCGACGACGGCGCCGACCGCCGCGCCGACCACGGTGCCGACCGGCCCGGCCACGGTTCCGGTCGCCGCGCCCGCGGCTGCGCCGCCCAGCGCAGCGCCGATCCCGGTGCCGACCGGATGGGCGCCCGGGGCTCCGCTCAAGGGATCCCGGTTGGCATCGGTCGAGCTTGTCTTGGTCAAGGTGTTCATGTGGATGGTCCTCGCGTTGTCGATCGAGACGCCACGCTCGGCGTCTCGTGAGCCGCTGTCGGCAACGGACGTGCCGGCTCGCCGCACCGCGAGCCGCGCCGCACGGCATGGAACGACGTGGTTGGGCGCCGTCCTACGACGGGGCGTCGCCTGCTCCGCGACGGAGCTCGATGCGCTGCGATATCGTCGAACCGCACCTCGGCTGAAAGGCACGCATGGAAAAAACCGCCGAAGACGTCTTCACCGACCTGCTCCGCCAGCTGGCGAGCCCGACCGTCGTCGAGCCCGACGTGCTGGCCGGCTACGTGCGCGACGTGGAACGCATGCACTCGATGGGCCACATCACCGACTGGCAGCTGCGCCGCGCCAAAGACGCGTATGCCGCGACGGTGCAGCGTGACCCGAGGCAAGGCGCACCCCGCTCTGCCGAAACCCGCGCCGACGAACGCTAGAAGGGCAGCGCGGCGCAGTGCTTACCCGCCCTGCTGCTGCCTCGCCGCTCCGGCGAGCGCAGCTACACCGTTGCCGGCGGATCGCTCCTGGTCACCGGCCGGTCGGTCAGCTCCAGCTCCGACGGCACGGTGCCGATCCAGCTGCGCTCCATGAGCTCGTACTCCTCGTGGGTCGCCTCGTAGACCTCGGGCACCTCGGGCGGCTGTTCCAATTCGCGCAGCAGCATCGCGTGCTCGACACGCCGGTCGCTCGCGTCCTTCTGCGCACGCAGCCGCTCGATGATCGTCGTCATCAGCGGCGATGCTTCCTCGCTGACCAGCATTTCGGCTTCGGCCAGCGCCCGGCTCACCACCTGTGGCGACATGGCCTCGACTGCGGCCCAGCCGGTGCGCCCGAGCTCGTCGTGCACGAGGAACAGGTGGCGCACGGCCTGGGTCGCCGGATCGTGGAGAAGCAGGCGCGCGCCCAACTCGGCGCGCTGCTGCAGCAACAGCGACGACGGCTGGTCGCCGACGCCGCCGCGCTTTTGATCGACGAGCACGACATGCATCTGATTGCGCCGCTGCTCGAGCCCGATCGAGCGGCTGAGCACGTCTCGCACCCAGCTCAACGACCTGCGCTTGTCCTTGGCCGGCGCCGCGCGGTCGTCCTCGTCCGGCTTCGCGGCCAGCGCCTTGCGGATCGGCGGTCTTGCGGACATGCGGCTGGATCTCGCTCGTTGATCGACCTTCGAGATACCAGGTTTCGGCAGGGCGCGCGCCGTCTTGAGCCCGGCGCCGGTGCGGCGGTGCCGCTGCCGGCGCGAGCGTGCGATCGTTGGCAGGGTTTCAGGCCTCGACGGCGGCGGGCCGACGCTCAGCGCTGCCGTGCTGGCGGCCACAGCCAGGCCGCGCCGCGTACGCCCGAGGAGTCGCCGTGCCGGTTCCTGACGATCGGCGTCGTGCATCGGTCGGAGAAGACGTGGCCGGGCAGCAGCGCGGCGACTTCGCCGTACAGCTCATCGATGTTCGACAGTCCGCCACCCAGCACGATGACGTCGGGATCGAGCACGTTCACCACCGACGCGAGGGCGCTCGCCAGCCGGTTGTAGAAGCGGGCCATCGTCGCCTTCGCGCCGGGCTCGCCCGAGCGGGCGAGCGCGACGATGGCGCGCGCCCCGAGCGGCGCCGCGCCGCCGCGTGCGTGATCGGCCGCCAGGGCCAGGCCGGACAGGTAGGTCTCGACGCAGCGCCGCCGCCCGCAGTAGCAATGCGTGTCCGGAAGATCGAGCTCCGTGCGCGACGGCATCTCGTCGTGGCCCCACTCGCCGGCGATCGCGTTGGCGCCGGTCCAGAGGCGCCCGTCGAGGACGATGCCACCGCCCACGCCGGTGCCGAGGATCGCGCCGAACACCATCCGGTGGTCGACGCCGGCGCCATCGGTCGCCTCCGAGAGCGCGAAGCAGTTGGCGTCGTTCTCGAGCCGAACCCCGCGGCCGAGTGCGTCGGCCAGATCGCGCGCGAACGGTCGGCCGTTGAGCTGCGTCGAGTTGGCGTTCTTGATCAGGCCGGTGGCGCGAGAAACCGCGCCCGGCGTGCCGACGCCGACGCTGGCCTTCTCGCCGATCTCGTCGTCGAGAGCCAGGACAAGCCCGCGGACCGCATCGACCATCGCCCCGTAGTCGCCCGACGGCGACACCACGCGACGGCGCACCAGCTCACGCCCCGTATCGTCGATCGCGATGGCCTCGATCTTGGTGCCGCCCACGTCGACGCCGATGCGCATCACGTCATTGCCGAGACGACCGGGACTATCGCCCTCTCCTGCCCTCAGTGTGTCAGACGCTCCCACGCGTCGCGCACGGCGTGCTTGGCACGTTCCCACGACAGGCTCGACGTGCCTTTCGCGCCATGCCAATCGCGGGCCATGTCGCCCTCGACGTCGTCGAAGCTGTGGCCGTGGTCCTTGTGCGCGTGGTACGAGCTCACGCCGTAGGCATACGCCGGGCCGAAATCCTCGTAGCTGCCGCCTCCGACGTAGGGCCGATCGCTGTAGTTCTCGCGCCAGTAGGCTTCTTCTTCGCCGGGCGAGCCGAGATCTCGGCTGACGGCTTCACGGTTGTCGTCGGTCTCGCCGACCTTCAAGTACGCGGTCATGACACTCTCTCCAATGTGAGTTGTGGTCGGCGGCATGCGCCGTCGGTGTGAGAAGGCAAGCGTACGTTTCGGGCCATGACAGGGCCATGACGAGACGCCCGCTGCAGGCTAAGAAACCGGGCTGATCACGAGTCAGC
>DAIMIM010000071.1:0-11174 GCA_036722755.1 Caldimonas sp.
GCCTGGGCAACGCCGCGGCCGCCGCCGCCAACGCGGCGACGCTGGCTCGCCAGCAATACGGCAGCGGGCTGGTGGACTTCCAGACCGTGCTCGAGACGCAGCGCACCTTGCTGGGCACGCAGGACGGCGTGGCCGCTGCCCGCGCCGACGTCAGCAGCGACCACGTGCGTCTGTACAAGGCGCTGGGTGGCGGCTGGGTTCCGGAGGTTGTGACGTCGGCAGGCGGTCCACGCTCCCGGGATGATCCGATCGCTGCGCGCAACGTGTTCTCGACTCGATGAACGCACCCGTCCCACCGGCTGTGCCGGTTCCGGTCGAGGCGCCTGCGACGCCGCCCGTACCTTCGCCCCGCTCGCCGAGCGCGGCCGCCGGCGCCTCCGGAGACACCGATCTGGCCACGCTGCTCGACGAGCCGGCAACCAGCGCCTGGTATCGGCGCCCGATGCTGTGGCTGATCGTGAGCCTCGTCGTGCTCGTTTCGGCAGGAGTGTGGTGGTGGCTGGCGAGCCGGGCGGCCAGCACGGCGCCGAGATATGCCACGCAGGTCGTGGCGCGCGGCAACCTCACCTTGCTGGTGATCGCCAACGGCACGATCCAGCCGACGCGCTCGATCAACATCGGCAGCGAGCTCTCGGGCACTGTGCTCAAGGTCAACGTCGACGTCAACGACCTGATCAAGAAGGGCCAGGTGCTGGTCGAGCTCGACACGGCCAAGCTGAAGGACCAGGTCCTTCGCTCGCAGGCGACGCTGGCGGCGGCCGACGCCAAGGTCGCGCAGACGGCTGCGACGATCATCGAAGCACGGGCCGCGCTGAGCCGCCTCGAGGACGTCGCACGCCTGTCGGGCGGCAAGGTGCCCTCGAAGACGGAGCTCGACACCGGCCGCGCCACCCTGGCCCGTGCCATTGCCGACGATGCCAGCGCACACGCTGGCGTGAGCGACGCGAAGGCAGCCCTGTCCACGGACCAGATCAACCTGTCGAAGGCGTCGATCACCGCTCCGGCCGATGGCGTCGTGCTCACGCGTAGCGTCGACCCCGGCAATGCCGTGGCCGCATCGCTGCAGGCGGTCACGTTGTTCACGGTGGCCGAAGACCTGAGCAAGCTGCGCCTCTGGGTCTACGTCGACGAAGCCGACGTCGGCTCGGTGAAGGTCGGCCAGGACGCGACCTTCACCGTCAGCGCCTACCTGAGCCGCAACTACCCGGCGCGCATCACCCGCGTCGGTTTCGGCTCGACCATCACCGACAACGTCGTCACGTACCTGACCTACCTCGATGTCGACAACGCCGACCTGAGCCTGCGCCCGGGCATGACCGCCACCGCCACCATCACGGCGACCCGGCGCAACGACGTGCTGCTCGTGCCCAACACGGCGCTTCGATTCACCCCGACCGCCGCGACCGACGTGCCGACGGCGAAGAAGAGCATCTCGTCGAGCCTGTTGCCGCGCATGCCGGGCAGCAACACCCGCAGGCCGGCGGCAGCAGGCGCCAGCACGGCCAACGCCAAGCAGGTCTGGGTGCTGCCAAACGACGGCAAGGGCGCTGCCGTCGCGGTCGCCGTAATCCCGGGCATCACCGACGGCCACATGACGGAGATCACCGGTGGCGACCTGAGGGCCGGCATGCTCGTGATTACCGACCAGAAAACAGCGGCGACCCAGTGAACGACCTGTTGATCCGGTTGCGCGGCGTGACCAAGCGCTACGGCACCGGTGCGGCCCGGCTGATGGCGCTCAAGGGCATCGACCTCGACATCGCCGCAGGCGAGTTCGTCGCCATCATGGGGCCGAGCGGCTCGGGCAAGTCGACCGCGATGAACATCCTCGGCTGCCTCGACACGCCGAGCGCCGGCCAATACCTGTTCAAGGGGGCGCATGTAGAGGCACTGACGCGCGACCAGCGGGCCCGGCTGCGGCGCCGCTACCTCGGCTTCGTCTTCCAGGGATTCAACTTGCTGGCGCGCACATCGGCGCAGGAGAACGTCGAATTGCCGCTCCTCTATCGCGGCGACAGTGCCGGTGCGCGGCGAGAAGCTGCTGCCCGGGCGTTGCAGTCCGTGGGCCTGGGCGGCTGGGAGCATCACACGCCGGCGGAGCTCTCGGGCGGCCAGCAGCAGCGCGTGGCGATCGCGCGCGCCATCGTCACCGAGCCGGCCGTGGTGCTGGCTGACGAGCCGACCGGCAACCTCGACACCCAGCGCAGCCACGAGATCATGGGCCTGCTGCTGGCCTTGAACCGCGACCACGGCATCACCGTGCTGATGGTCACGCACGAGCCCGACATGGCAGCCTACGCACGTCGCATGGTCCATTTCGTCGACGGCGCCATCGCCAGCGACGCAGCCAACCCGCATCCCGTCACGGCCGCGCCTGTCGGCCTGACGGTGACCGAAAGCACCTGATGCTGTTGAGCGTCTTCATGCTGGCGCTGCACTCGGTGCAACGCAACATGCTGCGCTCGTTCCTGACCATCCTCGGCATCGTCATCGGCGTGAGTGCAGTGATCACGATGGTCACGCTCGGCAACGGCGCCACGCAGGCGATCAAGACGCAGATCTCGAGCCTGGGCACCAATCTGCTGATGGTGCGACCGGGCCAGCGCGGTTTCGGCGGCGGGGGCGGCGGTGGCGTGCCGCAGTTCACCGAGGCCGATGCCGAGGCCATCGCTTCGCAGATCGGTGGTGTCGCCGCCGTGGCGCCGCAGGGGACGACGAGCGTCACGGTCGTCGCCAACGGCCGCAACTGGGCGACCAGCGTGAACGGCAGCAGCAACGCCTGGTTCGACACCGGCAACTGGAAGCTCGCGAGCGGCCGCATCTTCGACCTCGACGAGCAGCGCGCCGGCGCGGCTGTGTGCGTCATCGGCGAGACGGTGCGGCGCGAGATCTATGGTGGCACGGTGGGCCAGACCGGGCTCGGCGAGCAACTGCGCGTCAAGCAGTTCTCGTGCGATGTGATCGGCATCCTGGCCTCGAAAGGCCAGGGCGGCATGGGCGATCAGGACGACACGGTCGTCGTGCCGCTGCACACGCTGCAACGCCGCGTCACCGGCAGCCGCAAGGTCGGCACGCTGCTGGTGTCGATGGAAGAGGGCAGCGACAGCGTGCCGCTGAAGGCGAGCCTGCGCCAGCTGTTGCGCGAGCGTCGCAAGCTCGCCGAGGGTGACGACGACAACTTCAATATCTTCGACACCCAGCAGTTGGCCGAGACCCTCTCGAGCACGACCCAGGTCCTGACGACGCTGCTGGGCGCCGTGGCGGCCGTCAGCCTGCTGGTAGGCGGCATCGGCATCATGAACATCATGCTGGTGAGCGTGACCGAGCGCACGCGCGAGATCGGCCTGCGCCTGGCCGTCGGCGCGCTCGAGAGCGAGGTCCTGCTCCAGTTCCTGATCGAAGCCGTGGTCTTGTCGGCGCTGGGCGGGTTGGTCGGCATCGCGATCGCGACCGCGGCGTCGTACGCCCTCTCGCGAGTGATGAACGTGCCCTACGCGTTCGACCCGTCGATCAACCTGCTGTCGCTGTTGTTCTCGGCCGCCATCGGCGTTGTGTTCGGCTACTTCCCGGCACGCCGCGCCGCTCAGATGGACCCCATCGAAGCGTTGCGGCACGAGTGAAGCCGGATCATTGTGATTCCAGGGCTGGCAGGACCCGAAGAATCGTCGTTCTATGTGCTGCTGCGTACAGAGGAGTCACGGGCCCCAGGGGCAGGATGGCGCATGGACTCAACGGCACGAGCTTCCTCACGGCCTCTCGCATTGCCCTTGCAGCCGCTCGTCGCGCCGTGCGTCCTGCTTGTCGGGGAGCAGGAGTTCGACCTGCTTCTCATGGACATCGAAATGCCGGTGCTGGATGGTCTGATGGCCACTCGACGCATTCGACGGCATGAGATTGCGTGCAAGAGCGCGAAATGTGTTCCAGTCGTTGCCTACGCGGGAAATGCGGCTGGATTAGACGAGGGCAAATGGCGCGACAGCGGCATCGACGCTGTGCTCGGCAAGCCAAATCCGGAGCCCGGAGTCATGGGCGAATGTCTCAAGCGCTGGTGTCCGGACAAGTTTCCGGTGTCGAGCGAATCATTCGCCTAGGCACGACCGTTGTGTTCATGGCTCGGGGCAGCCCAAAGCAGGCAGGAGTCGCCCGAGTTCCTGATGTTTCTCGCGACCACTTTCATTCTCTGCTCAAGCCCTTGTTCCTCGGGCTGGCATCTGTTCTGCTGGCACTGGCGTTCATGCATCTCGGCAGCGAGGTGATGGAAGGGGACACGCGCGGCTTCGACAATCGCCTGCTGCACTTGGCCGGGTCGCTGCGGATCGATCGGGCCTGGTTGGTGGGAGTGCTCGAGGACTTGAGCGCCTTGGGCAGCACAACAGCCCTGACGCTTTTCACGATCATCACGGTGGGCTATCTGGCGATGGTGTCATCGCGCCTGACGGCTTTGCTCGTCGGAGCTTCCACCATCTCGGCGATCGCCCTGGTGGAGGTGTTCAAGTCTGCATTCGGTCGAGCGCGCCCGGATGCGGCACTGGCTGAACTGGTGGTTCCCGGATTGAGCTTTCCCAGCGGCCACGCGTCCATGTCGGCCGTCGTGTTCTTGACCATCGGCGCTCTTGTCGCGAGCACGCGCAGCCGCGTGCCAGAACGAACCTACGTGCTGGCGTGCGCGGCGCTGATGACTCTCCTCATCGGGGGAAGCCGCGTTGCGCTCGGAGTCCACTGGGCCACCGATGTGCTCGGCGGCTGGGCCTTCGGGGCTGCGTGGGCCTCGGCATGGTTGCTGGTCGCCCGGTGGCTGACGAAGCAGTGAGGGATCGATCGTTGGAACGAGCTTCATCGCGTGCGAAGGGCCGAGCTTCGACGTCGCGTTTCGAAGTCAGGCAACGGTTCCGAAGAGGGCGCCGACGCCGGCCGTGATCGCCATGGCAAGCGCGCCCCAGAACGTCACCCGCCAGGCGCCGGCTGCAACGGGAGACTGCCGGTGCCAGAAGCAGGCCCCAGATGCCGCCCCAGAAAGCGCCCACGCCGCCCCACGATTTGATCCGGTCGCCAACGGTGTAGAAGCCGACCGGATGCTCTTCGCTGTGATAGCCCTTGCCGACGAGCGACAGCTTTTTCACGTCGAATCCCGATCGGTTCAGAGACTGAATGGCCTGTTCGGCCTCGCCATGCGTGTCGAACAGGTAGAACGGGAATCTCTGGTTTCCATGAACGTTCCTTGAATCCGGGGCCTTCGAACATCAGTAGCCGACGGTGATGTTGTCGATGACGTTCCTGACGCCTGGGGTTCCCCAGGCCGAGTGACATGACCGGCCAAGGTCACGATTCCGTCTTTGACTTCGACGCCGATCTTCGCGGCGTTGACTGAGGGTTCCCACGTCAGTTCGGCCAGGACGTCTTGCTGAACTTGTGCATCGGTCTTCATGAAAGCTCTCTCGAACCAGGTTGTGATTGAAGCGTGCCCGCACGCATCGACGGGTCTGTGCGATGGCACGCATAGGGGTCCGTGACGCTCGTCGTCCTACGCTTCATCGGGACGACCTCCGCAAGCTTTTCACGGTCGTTGCACGTAGATTCGACTGTCCGACCCCGCACAGAATGAGGGATGGTCCGTCCAGGCAAGGGAAGCCGCTTCGACACCTCGATCGCCGTCACCGTGCCGAAGCGCGTGAGGCCTTCGACGACGGCGTGGCAACTTGGCGAGCATCGTTTTTTGGGAGACCGTCATCGTCCACGCATCGTCTGACCCCAGGCGCAATCACTTGCTGGCTGCGCTACCAGACGCAGAGTGGCGAAGCTGGCTGCCGCAGCTCGAGCTCGTCGACTTGCCGCTAGGGCAAGTGCTCTATGAATCTGGCGCCACATTGAGCCACGTCTATTTTCCGGTGTCAGCCATCGTGTCGTTGCTCTACGTGATGGAGAACGGCGCGTCGGCGGAGATCGCGGTCGTGGGCAACGAGGGGTTGGTCGGCATTTCCTTGTTCATGGGGGGCGAATCAACGCCGAGTCGTGCCGTGGTGCAGAGTGCGGGCAGGGGGTACCGCATGACGTCGCGCTTCCTCAAGGAGGAATTCAAACTGGCCCCGGTGTTGCACCTGTTGTTGCGCTATACGCAGGCGTTGATCACGCAGATAGCGCAGACGGCAGTCTGCAACCGGCTCCATACGCTCGATCAACAGCTTTGCCGTTGGTTGTTGCTGAGCCTGGATCGCCTGCGCGGCAATGAACTGGTGATGACGCAGGAGCTCATCGCCAACATGCTCGGCGTGCGCCGGGAAGGCGTGACCGAGGGTGCGCTCAAACTGCAGAAGGCCGGGCTGATCAGCTATGCCCGTGGTCACATCACCGTGTCGGACAGGCCGGGGCTCGAGAAACGCAGCTGCGAGTGTTACGCCGTGGTGAAGAAGGAGTACGACCGCCTTCTCCCCCGCGCTTGAGGCAACCTAACCGGACGATTTTCGAATCCGACGCCCGCACAAGTTCCTTCGTTTCTCTCGGCTGTGCCGCCGAGAATCTTGTCCAGGCCGCGCTCGCATCCGTTGCCGGCGATTTGCGCCTCGAAACCGAGCTCGTCCGCCTGCAGCAGGAGTTCACCACCGTGCCGAGCCGCGTACGCCTGACACTGCGTGCGGTTCTGATCGACACCACGACTCGCCGCGTTGTCGCCACTCGCGAATTCGATGGCGAGGCTACGTCATCGTCCGAGGATCTCGCCGGCTGCGTCGTGGCTGCCAACCAGGTGGTGCAACGCGTGCTCGTCCAGGTTGGCGCGTTCTGCGCCGATTGGACGGCCATGCCGAAGTAGGCCTTCCGGTGCGGTCAGGCGCCGACTGGCGTCAGGTCGACGGTGTAGAGCACGTGCGTGGCGTCGTCGGGGTCTCGCTCGTGCCTGAAATGCAGTTGCTCCGCGAACTTGCGCATCGACGTGTTGTCGGCGGCGTCGCTGGAATGCATCTTCCTGATGCCACGCGATCGAGCGATCTCGACCAGCCGCCGCATCAACAGTGTTGCCAGGCCCTTTTTTTGCCATTCGTCTGCGACCGTCACGGCAAACTCACAATCGCCGCCATCGGGCAGTGCACAAAAGCGTGCCACGCCGATTTCTCGTTCTTTCCCGTCGATGTCGATCACGGCGATGTACGCCGCGTCTGTCGCTGAATCGATAGAGGTCATCTGCTTCAGCAACGCCTCGCTCGGCGAGCGCATGGTGTCGAGAAAGCGAAAGCGCCGCGAAGCGGGCGACAAGTCCTCGATGAACCTGCGCTCCAACTCGACGTCGTGCTCGTGGATCGGCCGGATCATGACCTTCGTGCCGTCGCTGAGAAGCTCGGCAAGACTTGCCTTTGTCTCGCCGTTGCCTTCGGTCTTCAACTTGCTGTTCGTGGGGTTGTCAAGCACGGCTTGCTCCTGACGCGTGAGGGTGGTGCCGACGGTAAGGGCGGCGAGGAAGAAGCGTCTGTGCGGCGTCGCACACGCAGGGTGGTTACGCGGGGTGACTTCGAGCCAGGCAGAAGAGCGGCGAGCCGATCACAACAGCCACTCGATCGGCAAGATCGACAGGACGCCGACGCCGAATCGTTCCCAGAAGGTCGTGCCAGGCTCGGTGTCGTGCACCACGTCCTGGCCCTGCAGTCGTTCGATCCATTGGATCGAACCGTCGACGCTCAGACGCAAGTGGTAGGCCCGATCCGGCAGCCTGGCGGACATGGTTTCGGCGATGTCGGTCGCCATGCTCGGACTGTCGATGACAAATCCCAGCTCGGTATTGAGGCGCTTGGAGCGTGGATCGACATTGAACGAGCCGATGAACACCTGGGACCGATCGACCTCGAAGGTCTTCGCGTGCAGGCTCGATCCTGAGCTGCCCCCGGGGCGCGGAAGCTGGACGGAGCTTGCCGTCGCAGAGCGCTTTATCTCCCAGAGATCGACGCCCGCCGCAAGCATCGACTGCCGCCACTTCGCGTAGCCGGAGTGGACGGCAGCGACATCCGTCGCCTCCAGCGAATTGGTGACCACCGATACCTTCACGCCGGCCCCTGCCAAGCCCGCGAGATACTGGACGCCGGCTTCGCCAGGAACGAAGTACGCCGATACCAGCGCCAATTCGCGGCTTGGCGGCTGTATGACGCGCTTGAGTCGGGGCCACATGAAGGCGTCATCTGCCGCACTGCCCCGTCCTTTGGCCGGATCGTCGCTGACCAGGTGCGCGACGGCCCATTCGAGCGCGATGTCGCGTTCGACCATCTTGCGAACAAGCGGTTGCTGAGCAACAGCTTCGGCATACGACGTCGCTTGAAGTGAACGCTCGATGCGATCCGCTTCGGCGGTCACCGATGCGATCGAAGCGGCCGGAGCTGGTGCGATCAGTCGCTCGGCCGGATACGCCGACTTGCTCGCCCAGTACGCGTCGAAATCTCGCGATACATCCGCCACGACCGGGCCGATCGCCAACACGTCGAGATCGACGAAGAACGGGTCGGCCCCTGCGCCGAAATACGCGTTGCCGACATTGCGGCCGCCGATGATCGTCACCTGATTGTCTGCCGTGAACGACTTGTTGTGCATGCGGCGATTCAACCTGGCGAACTCGACCACGGACTCGAACGCCCGCCACTGGCGTGTCGCGAAAGGGTTGAAAAGACGGACCTCGATGTTCGGGTGGGGGATGAGAGACGCGATCACGTCGTCGAGTCCGCGCGTACCGTTGTCGTCCAGTAGAAGCCGCACTCGCACGCCGCGGTCGGCGGCGCGCCGCAGGGCATTGAGAAGCAGGGTGCCGGTCAGGTCGTTTTGCCAGATGTAGTACTGGACGTCGAGACTTCGCTCGGCAACATTGGCAAGTCGCACACGCGCTGCGAATGCGTCGCGTCCGTCGACGAGCCGCAACAGGCCGGACTGATTCGGGTGCGCCTGGGCCAACGACACCGCTGCCCTGCCGAGTCGAGACTCGGCCGTGTCAGTCAGCGCGACCGAGGCCGTCCGGGACTCAATAGGGGGCAGGCCGACGCATCCGGTCAGGAATGTGACGAGCAGGGCAACCGACAGCAGACGGTGACACGACAAGGGGTCAGTGCGACATGAACGAATATCGATCCTTGCTGAGAAGCAGATCCTTGGTGACGCCGCCCAAAACCCATTCGCGCAGCCGGCTGTGCCCATACGCCCCGGCGACAACGAGGTCGGCGCCCAGGTCCTGCGCGAGCGACCAGAGCGCGTTGGCATCGTCGCCGATGGCGGGTGACGCAATCTGCTCCGCGGTCACGCCATGCCGCGCCAGCCAATGCGCGACGTCGGCGAGTTGGGCACGGGCGATCTCCAGATCTTCTTGCGCCGCAATCGCGCCGAGCGTGACGCGCGAGGCGGCCTTCAATAGCGGTAACGCGTCGGCAATCGCTCGTCGCGACTCGCGCGTTTCCTTCCAGGCGACGAGGACCTGGTCCAGTCGCAACGTTTTGGCTGCAAGCGGGACAATCATGACCGGTCTTCCGACCTGCAGAACGAGGTCTCCTGTGTTGACGGCCCGAGACGAATCCAAGATGTCACCACTGGCCACACCCGTGAGAACGAGGTCGGCGGCGCGCGCTTCGCGAGCCAGGTACTCCGTCACGGCCTCAAAAGTCGAGGTCGACCGCCATTCGACATGGGCGACCTTCGACAGCAATGCAGATCGGAACTCGGATTCGGCCGCTTTGATTTCATCGTCGATTCCTTTCTGCTCCTGCTCCAGGACGTCAACGCTGTAGCCCTCGGCGTAATACATCTGCATCGGCTGACACCCAGCGATACCGATCACGGCGCTTTCGAAGCGGCTTGCGAAGTCGGCGGCGACCTCCAGCAAGACTGCGTTCGATCGACCGAGCTCCAAGTGAACCATGAGTGTTGAATAGGTCATCGATTGGGCTATCTACAGAGGGAAACGGGCACAACAATGATAGGATGAACCATCGAGACCGGCGTGTCTGTACGCTGTGACACGGACCGGACTCCTGCGCGGTCGTGCTCCTCATCAGCCGTGCCTTTTCCACTCCTCGTATGACAGACGCGGTATTTCAAACCGGTCCGCGGTACGACAGTAGACGGACGGTGAGCCCAGTCGTCCGATGGGGGAGAAATTGTGGATGTGCAGTCGTGAATCGAGCAACTGATTGGAGATATGGAACATCACGATTTCGCCGATGAACAGCGTGTTGGCGCCAAGTTCAACTGATTGGTGCAACTTGCATTCGAGGCTTGCCATTGCTTCATCCAGGCGTGGTGCCTGGACGCGAGCGGACGGTGCTGCGTGCAGGTTCGCGGCGATCAATTCGCTCTCGTCCGGCGGAAACTCGATCGCCGAGATGTTCATGGCGCCCAACAACGCTTCGGTCACCAGGTTCACGACGAAATCTCCGCTTGAGCGGATGTTCCGTGCAGTGTCCTTGGGCGCACCGTTTTCACGGCGGCCGATGCTGATGATGACGTACAGCGGGTCGGCGCCGACGGCGTTGAAGAAGCTGAACGGCGCCAGGTTGACGACTCCGGATTCGTCCCGGCTCGTGACCCAGGCGATGGGGCGCGGAACAACGAGATTGGTCAGGAGGTTGTAGTTGTCGGCGCCGGAACGGACGGAGGGATCGATTTGCATATCAAGCGAGGTCAATGGGTCGGGTCGGTTGGGGAAACATGCTCGGCAGGCCCGAGCTTGCCGCTCGGATCATCCCCCGAAGTCACGACGACCTCGGGCGCCGGGCCGCCGAATCGAAGGTGAATCGCCTTGTTCCAGGCGGCGTCGGTCTGAGGCTTGATGAACAAGGTCATCACTTCCGGGTGGCTGGCGCGGATCTGTCGCTCGATGTCGATCACCGACTCCTCGATTTGCGAGGCTCTCAGGTCCGGCGGGAATTGAAGGCTCAATCCCGCCAGGACCTGATCGGGGGCGAGTTGGACGGTCAGCACGCCGTTGGCGCGGGAGAGAGGGCTCGCAGCCTCGGCGATGCGCAAGATGGAGTCGCTGAGACCGGGGTCTGCGCGCTCGCCGATCAGCAGGCTCTTGCTTTCTCTGGCCAGAAGGCTGGCAATCGCCGCCAGCATGATTCCGATGAGGATGGACGCAAACCCGTCGAGCGCGGGCAGTTTCAGGCTCGAGGCGGCGTAGGTGCCGAGCGCCGCCAGCGCGATGCCGATCAAGTCGGCGG
>DAIMIM010000072.1:0-11157 GCA_036722755.1 Caldimonas sp.
GTTGGCCCGCGCGAAGCGCTCGTTGCTGCCGCCCGGGTTCTCGATCACCGTCACGGTCGGCTTGTCGATGTCGGCGACGCTCTGGAATCTCGCGGCGTTCTCGCAGCGGGCGATCGCCGCCTTGCCATTGACCATGTAGGCGTCGGAGAAAAACGCGGTCTTCTGCCGCTCGAGCGTGACCGAGATGCCGCCGACGGCGACATCGCACTTCTCGATGAAGTCGTTCATCAGCATCGGCCACGCCGATTTGACGAATTCCGTCTCGACGCCGAGCGCCTTGCCAGCCGACCGGACGAGGTCGACGTCGAGTCCTTCGAACGTTCCTTCTGATCGGCGCAGCGCGAAGGGCGCATAGTCGCCCGGGGTACAAACGCGCAGCCTGCCGCTTCTTTGTACGGTGTCGAGCCGCGAAGGCGAGGCATCCTGCGCGAAGGCAAGCGCCGTGAAGAGCAGCGACGTCGTCAATGCGACGCAGGTTCGGATCAGCATGGCGACTCCGGTGGCCAGCCGGCGCTGGCGATCGGGCTGATCCTAACGCCGCGTCGCCGGCTGAACGGTCGCCGCTTCGGCCCTCAGCGCTGGCGCGGGTCGAGCGCGTCGCGCAGGCCGTCGCCGAGCAGGTTGAACGACAGCACCAGGGCGAAGATCGCCAGGCCCGGCCAGATCGCCATCCACGGCGCGTTGTCGACATAGTTCTTGGCCGAGTTCAGCATGCTGCCCCAGCTCGGCGCCGGCGGCTGCTGGCCGAGGCCGAGGAACGACAGACTGGCCTCGGCGATGACCGCCGCGGCGATCGCCAGAGTCGCTTGCACGATCAGCGGCGGCGCGATGTTCGGCAGGATATGCCGCCAGGCCACGCGCAACGGCGGATTGCCGACGGCGCGAGCCGCTTCGATGTAGTCCTCGACCTTGACGTCGAGGACGGCGGCGCGGGTCAGCCGCACGAAGATCGGCGTCGCCGAGATGCCGATCGCGATCATCGCGTTGCTCAGGCTCGGCCCGAGGAAAGCGGCGAGGGCGATCGCCAGGATCAGGAACGGGCAGGCGAGGAAGGCATCGGTCAGGCGCGAAATGATTCCATCGACGATGCCGCCGACAACCCCGGCGGCCAGGCCGATGGGCACGCCGAGCATCAGCGAGATCGAGACCGAGACCACGCCGGCCAGCAGCGACGCGCGCGTTCCCCAGACGACACGCGCGAGCACGTCGCGACCGATCTCGTCGGTGCCGAACCAGTGCGCGGCCGACGGCGCCTGGCGCAAGGCGCTCCAGCTCGTGGCGATCGGGTCCTGCCCGGCGATCCACGGTGCGAACACCGCGAGAACGACGAAGCCGAGGACGACCGAGAGCCCGAGCAGTGCGCCGCGCCGCCGCCGCAGGCGAAGCCAGGCGCGCCGCCATGGTCCGGCGTCGGCGACGGCGCCGCCTGCGATGCCGGGAGCGGCGAGCACGGCCGACATCGTCAACGCCGAAGCCGCGGATTCGCGGCGAAGGTGGCGAGATCGGCGAGCAGGTTGAGAACGATGTAGGCCGTCGCCGTGACCAGCACGACGCCCTGGACGACGGAGTAGTCGCGGTTGAACACCGAGTCGACGATGAGCTTGCCGAAGCCGGGGATCGTGAAGACCTGCTCGGTCAGCACGGCGCCCGACAGCAGGGTGCCGAGCTCGAGGGCGCCCAGCGTGATGATGGGCGTGAGCGCGTTGCGCAGCGCGTGCTTCAGGACGACCTTGCGCTCGTCGAGGCCCTTGGCGCGGGCGGTCCGGATGTAGTCGGCAGAGAGCACCTGCAGCATGGCGCTGCGCGTGTGCCGCATCAGCACGGCGGCGATCGCGTTGCCGAGCACGAAGGCCGGCATGATCATCGCCGCGAGGTTGGCACGCAGGTCGTCGAAGGGGCTGACGTAGCCCGAGGCCGGCAACCAGCCGAGCTGCACCGAGAAGAGCAGGATCATCAGGATGCCGAGCCAGAAGTTCGGCGTCGACAGGCCCCAGAGCGCGAACGCGTTGGCCGCGACGTCCCACGCGGTGCCGCGGCCGACGGCGGCAACGACGCCGGCCGGGATGCCGATGCAGAGCGCGATCGTCATCGCCAGCAGCGCCAGCTCGATCGTCACCGGCAGTTTCTGCTTCACGAGCTCGCGCACCGACTGCTGCGAGCGCACCGAGTCGCCGAGATCGCCGTGCAGCACGCCGCCAACCCAGTACGCGTAGCGCACCGGCAGCGGCTCGTCGAGATGCAGCTTCTTGTGCAGGTAGGCGATGACCGTCGGGTCCTGCTCCTCGCCGGCCAGGATCTTCGCCGGGTCGCCCGGCAGCAGTTGCTGCAGTCCGAAGATCAGCATCGACACCAGGATCAGCGTCGGCAGGATCGTGGCGAGACGGCGAACGAGGTACTCGAGCATCGACGAGGGTGCGGTCGGGCGGAGGGATTGCGGCGCTGCCGGCGGGCGGTCAGGGCGCCATCTTCAGACCGTCGAGACGCAGCAAGCCGTCGGGCACGTTGCGAACGCCGCCGAGCTTGGCGCTGTAGGCCCACAGCCAGTTGCGGTGGTACAGATAGATGATCGGCCGCTCCTTCAGCACCCGCGCGGCGATCTGCTCGTAGACCTTCTTCCTGTCGGCGGGCTCGCGCAGCGTGCGCGACTGCGTCAGCAGCGCATCGGTCTGTGCATCGCAATAGCCGGCGTAGTTCAGGGGCTGGTTGCAGGCGTCGAAGCTGAACAGGTTGCCGTCGGGGTCGGCGCGGCCGCTCCAGGCGAGGATGTAGGCCTCGTAGTCGCCCTTGTCGGCCATGTTGAGCGAGGTCGCGAACTCGGTCGACTGGATCTTGATGTCGAAGCCGGACTCACGCGCCATCGACTGGATCACGACGGCGAGACGTTGCGCGTCCGATGTCGTCGTCGTGACGAGCGTGAAGCTCGGATGGGGAACGCCGGCTTCCTCGAGCAAGGCCTTGGCGCGCGCGATGTCGCGCCTGGGCACCGGAACGTTCTTCGCGTAGTACGGATTGCCGGGCGCGACCCATTGGTTGCCGGGGGTCGCCTCGTTGTCCATCACGACCTGGGCCAGTCCCTGGCGGTCGATCGAGAGCTCGAGCGCCTCGCGAACGCGGGCGTCGCGGCCGAGCGGGTTCTGCTTCGCCTTGTCGCTTTTGCCGACGTTGATGGTGAGGCCCTGGTAGCCGATCTCCGTGATGCGCGAAGCCTTCAGCCGCTTGTCGGCGAGGATCTTTTCCATGTCGCTGGAGGCGACCCGTTCGGCGAAGTCGAGCTGGCCGGCGCGGAGGTTGGCCAAGCGCACGGTGGCGTCGGGGATCGGCGTGTAGACGACCTTGTCGAAGTGGATCGCGTCCTTGTTCCAGTACTGCGGATAGCGCTCGAGAACGATCCGGTCCTGGGCGATCCGCTCGACGAACCTGAACGGGCCGGAACAGACCGGCCTGGCGCCGAACTTCTCGCCTTCGGCCTGCGCCGCCTTGGGCGAGACCATCATGCCGGCGCGGTCGGCGAGCTGGGCGAGCAACGGCGAAAACGGCGCCGACAGGTGCAGCTTCACGGTGCTGGCGTCGACGACCTCGACCGTCGTCACCGGCGCCAGCTCGCCGCGGCGGTTCGAGCCGGGCATCGTCTTGTGCCGCTCGATGTTGAACTTGACCGCTGCGGCGTCGAACTTCTCGCCGTCGTGGAAGGTGACGCCGGAGCGCAGCTTCAGGGTCAGCACCTTGCTGTCGGCCGACCATTCGTACGAGGTCGCGAGCTGCGGCACGATGGCCAGCTTCTCGTCGATGTCGAACAGCTTGTCGCACAGGCCCGCGAAGACGACGCGGCCGACGAAGCTGCGCGCCAGCGTCGGATCGAGCACGTCGGGATCTTCGGCGAGGCCGACGCGCAGCGTCTGCGCCTGCGTGGCCAGGGGCGCGAAAAGGAGGATGAAGACAACGGCGAAGGCGTACCGGACGAATCGTTGGCTGAAGGTCATGGTCTGGGCTCCGAAAGGGACACGGGGTCGAAGGATTCCTGCACGAACGCCGACTGCAGGCGTTCGAGACGATGCTGCGCCGACGTTTGCGACCTGCGCGACGACAGGGCGGCGGGCGGCGCGATCTCGCGCCAGAAGTGGCACGCGACGGCCTGCGTGCCTGCGCTCTCGAGCGGCGGCTCACGCTCCGAGCAGAGCGGCCGCGCATGCGGGCAGCGGGTGTGGAAGCGACAGCCCGAGGGCGGCGACAGCGGGCTCGGCACGTCGCCGCCGAGCACCGCGCGTTGCTGCCTGGCGCCGGGCTCGGGCAGGGGAATCGCCGCGAGCAGCGCCTGCGTGTAGGGGTGGCGCGGCGCCGCGAACAGCACCTCCTTGTCGCCGATCTCGACGATGCGCCCGAGGTACATCACGGCGATGCGGGTCGCGATGTGCTTGACGACCGCGAGGTCGTGGGCGATGAACAGGTAAGCCAGTCCGAAGCGGCGCTGCAGGTCCTGCAGCAGGTTGACGACCTGCGCCTGCACGGAGACGTCGAGGGCCGAGACCGCCTCGTCGCAGACGATCAGCTTCGGCTCGACGGCGAGCGCCCGGGCGATGCCGATCCGTTGCCGCTGCCCGCCCGAGAACTCGTGCGGATAACGTTGCGCGTGGTCGGGTGCGAGGCCGACCGTGCGCAGCAGCTCGGCGACGCGTTCGACATGACGGCCTGCGTGCAGGCCATGCAGCATCAGCGGCTCGGCGAGGGTCTGGGCCACCGTCATGCGCGGGTTGAGAGACGAATACGGATCCTGGAAGATGATCTGCATCGAGCGGCGTTGTGCGCGCAGCGCCGTGGCGTCGAGCGTGCCGATGTCGTGGCCGTCGAAGACGACGCGGCCGGCGCTCGGCTCGATCAGGCGCAGCACCAGCCGCCCGAGGGTCGACTTGCCGCAGCCCGATTCACCGACGACGCCGAGCGTCTCGCCGCGTGCGATCTCGAGATCGACGCCATCGACGGCGCGCACTGCGCCGCGCACGCGCCCGAAGATGCCGCGCCGCACCGGGAAATGCTTGACGAGCCCGTCGACCCGAAGCAGCGGCTGCGCGTCGCTCACTGGACTACCTTCGTGCGTCGCACTCCGGTATTCGCCCTTGGGGCAGCCCGGCGGGCTCATGCGGCCACGGCGTCGCTGCTGCGGATCGCCAAGGCGTCCGGATCGAGCGGCGCCTTCCAGCACGCCGCGAGATGTCCGGCGCCGATGTCCTGCAGCGGAGGGGAGGTGGCGCGGCAATGCGCATCGGCAAACGGGCAGCGATCGGCAAAGCTGCAGCCGGCTGGCCGCCGCAGGGGATCCGGTACCTGGCCCTCGATCGCCGCCAGGCGGTCCTGATCGGCGTCGAGGCGCGGAATGGAGCCGAGCAGGCCAACCGTGTACGGATGCTGCGGCATGTCGAAAAGCGTCTGCACCGACGCCCGCTCGACGACCCGGCCGGCATACATCACGACGACATCGTCGGCGACCTCGGCGACGACGCCGAGATCGTGCGTGATGAGGATGACCGCCGTGCCGGTCTCGCGCTGCAGCGTGCGCATGAGCTCGAGGATCTGCGCCTGGATCGTCACGTCGAGGGCGGTGGTCGGCTCGTCGGCGATCAGCAGACGCGGCTCGCAGGCCAGCGCCATGGCGATCATGGCGCGCTGGCGCATGCCGCCCGAAAGCCGGTGCGGGTGCTCGTGGAAGCGCTGCTCGGGCGCCGGCATGCGGACCTTGCGCAGCATCGACATCGCCCGCTCCGTCGCCTCCGCGCGGCCGATCCGCCGATGCCGCTGCAGCCCTTCGACGATCTGATCGCCGATGGTGAAGGCCGGGTTCAGCGACGACATCGGCTCCTGGAAGATCATGGCGATGCCGTTGCCGCGCAGATCGCGCATCGCCCGCTCCGGTGCGCCGATCAGCTCCGCGCCTTCGAAGCGGATCGAGCCACCGACGATGCGGCCAGGCGGCGTCGGCACGAGGCCCATGATCGACAGCGCGGTCACGCTTTTGCCGCAGCCCGACTCGCCCACCACCGCCAGCGTGCGGCCGGCCTCGACCGCGAAGCTCACGCCGTCGACCGCGGGAAACTCGCCCCGGTCGGTCTTGAAGTGTGTGCGCAGATCGCGCACCTCGAGCAGGGCGGTCATGTCTTGTCGTGTTCGCGCTCCGCACGAAAGCGCTCGATGCGGCGCTCGATCTCGACGCGGTCGGTGAGGCCGACCGGGTCGTTCCGGCCGGCCAGGCAGGCCATGAACGGCTGGAAGCGCTCGAGGCTGATCGCATGGAGGCGGCGCAGCTCGGTGATCGGCTCGGCGTGATCGTCGACGCGGATGTCGAGCTCGGCGTGGTCCTCGCTGCCCTGGATGCGCAGGGCAGCCGCCTGCTTGCCGCGCTTGTCGCCACCGGCCGCTTCACCGGCGGACAGCGCCGCGAGCAGGCGCTCGGCGAATGGTCGGCCCTCGGCCTGGCGATAGGCGTCGGCCGTGGCCGCGATCACCTGCGGGCCCGCGAGCATATTGCCGGCGACGCTGAAATCGTCGAAGAGGAGGTGGCCGCACCAGTCGACGCATTGCGCGCCCGTGTAGGCGGCTGGCGCGCCGCGCGATGGCAGCACGTGGAGCTGGCGATGCGCACGGCCGTTGTCGGCCGCCGTCAGCTCGGCGACGACAGCGGCGGCGGGGGCTCCTGCGCCCAGGCGGTCGAGGCCGGCGGGACCGTAGAGCGGATTGAGGAGCGCCTGTGTCGACAGCGCGCCGACGCCGCGGCGGGTGTGCACGCAGAGCGCACCGACGGCGAAGAAACGGCTGGCGATGGCGACGCCGAAGCGGCCATCGGCGTCTCGCGCGAGGATCGACCAGGTCATCCGCCCGGATTGTCGGACGAATGTCTGCTCGGCGGCCCTAGGACGGAAGGAAATCGAGCGGGTAGTTGACGACCATCTCGTTGACGTCCTTGGCGCCGAAGTCGAACTGGCGGATGCGCGCCAGCAGCTTCGATTCGACGTCGGGGTTCTTCAACTCGGTCGAAGCGATCCTGCAATCGACGACGCTGCCCGAGGGCGCGATCGTCAGCTTCAGCACCACCTTGCCCTGCAGGGCAGGCTCCTCGCGCAGCGCCCGGTTGTAGATGGCGTAGATGGCGCCCTTGTTGCGCTCGAACACCAGGCGGACGTCTTCGATGGCGCGCGAGGCCTTGCCGTTGCCGCCCTTGGAGAGGGTGCCGCCGGTGCCGTTGCCGCCGAGGCCACCGCGCCCGCCGATGCCGCTGCCGTTGCCGTCGCCGAGGCCGCGGGCGCCACCGCCGCCGCCACCACCGCCGCCACCGCCGCCGATCACGCCCTCGACCAGTGTCGTCGAGCGGCCGGCGAGGCCGCCGCCACCAGTGTTCTTGCTGTAGGCGGCGGTGTTGATGCCGCCGCTGCCGCCGGTGGCGTTCGACGTGATCAATGCCCGCGTCGGTACGCCGGCCTCGTTGCCGGCGCCGACGCCGACGCCCGTCGTCGTGCCGACGCCCGGACCCTGCTTGACCGGCGCGAGCTGGACCGCGAGCGGCGCGCCGTGCAATTGCTGGATGTCGTCGGCCATCGCCAGCAGGCCGATGCCGGCCGCCTTGCGCCGCGCGGCGTCGACTTCACCCGGCGGCTTGTTCGGCACCGGCACGCGTGCTTCGGGCACCACGGCTTCCTTGTTCAGCGCGACCTTGGCGGGCGCGGTGGGCTTGCGTGCCGCCGCCTTGACCGGATTGGGACGATTCGACGGCACCTCGCGCGCGGCTTCCTTCTGCACCGGCTCCGGCTTGGCCTTCACGGGCGGCGGGGGTGGCGGCGGCGGCTTGTCGTCGAGCAGCAGCTTGGCCATCGGCGCGTCGAGCTGGACCGGTTGGGTGAGATCGGGCTGATGCACCGGCAGGAAGGGCATTGCCAGGAAAAAGATCGCCCAGACCGTGAGAACGCGCCAGGCGATCTTGTTGAAGCGGGCGTCGTCGTCGCGCGACACCGACCACGGCAGCACGCGCGAGTGGAAGGTGACGCCGGATTTCGGGATCTTGTGCTTGCTCTTGCGCCTGCGTTGCTGGCGCTCGTCGCCGAGGGAGCTGCTGACTGACACGCGACCGGCCTCTGCGAGTGCGATGCGGCCGGCCATCACGGCTCGAACCTTTGCCGCACAGCGAACGAGACGTCGCTGTAGCCGGCGCGGGCGCTGGTGACCATCACCTTGCGCAGGAGGCGATAGGGAATGTCCTTGTCGCCCATGATCGTCACGCGCTTGCTGTCGGCTTCGTTCTCCTTGCGGATGACCTGGCGACCCATCTGCAGGTCGAGCTCGGCCTTGAGCGGCTGGATCAAGTCGCCATCGACGGCGAGCGCGTTGGCGACGGTCGCCACGACCTTGGTGTTGACCAGGATCTCGGTGCCGGTGATGACGACCAGCAGCGTTTCCTTCGGCTGCTTCAGTGCGATCGATTCCGGCAGCTTGACGGCGCGCGGGCTGGCGATCGTCTCGACGCCGCCGACGTTCGACAGCAGGAAGAAGATCAGGATCGTGAACACGTCGATCAGCGACACGAGGTTCATGTCGACCATCGTGTGGTTGCGGCCCTTTCGCTCGGCGCGCTTCTGCAGCGGGGTCAGCTTCATCGCGGCCGGCCTAGGAAGGCTTCCTGATCGGCGCGTCGCCGATGGAGATGTTCGGGAAGTAGTCGGTGTGGACGATCTTCGCGCCCTGCACCTGGGCGCCCGATCGCACCGCGTCCATCACCTGCACGAGCTGGTCGTACGACGTGGTCTGCTCCGAGAGAACGGTCGCGTCGCTCTGGTCGGGAAACTTCAGCTTGATGCCCTGGATCAGCGCCGACAGATGCTTCACGTCGGGCCCGGTCGGCAGGTTCGGAATGCGTTCGATCAGGCCGCCGATGCGGTCGCCGACCTCGATCGACTCGGGCCGGATCACGACCTCGAGCTTGAGCAGCTTGTTCGGGTCGAGCTGCTCGAGCTTCTCGTTCGACTGCGCCGGCAATGCGAGGTCGATCACGGCCAGGTGCGTGAACACGGAGATCGACAGCAGGAACGGCACCAGCACCACGATCAGGTTGATGAACGCGGTGATCTCGAGAGAAGCCGGCGTCTTCTTCAGGCGGCGGACGGGCATGGTCGGTTCTTCGGCGGAGTCGGAACGAAAAGAGCGCGGGCGATCAGCGAGCCGCGGAGCCGGCGTGCTCGGACTTCATCCGTTGCACCAGATTGAGGAAGCTGATCTTCGCGGCCTCGAGGCCGTCGACGATCTCGCTGGTCTTGGCCTGCAGGAACGCGTGGATGAGCAGGAAGGGGATCGCCACCATCAGCGCGAAGGCGGTGTTGTTCATGGCGATCGAGATCGAGGCCGAGAGCATCTCGGCCTTCTCGGCCGGGTTGACCTGCGCCACCGCCGTGAAGCCCTTGATCAGGCCGATGATGGTGCCGAGCAGGCCGACCAGCGTGATGACGTTGGCGAAGGTCGCGATGTAGTGCGTGCGCTTCTCGAGGCGCGGCACGATCTCCATCATCCCTTCTTCCATCGCCGCGTCGAAATCTTCGCGGCGGCCCGGGCTCTGCATGCGCGAGAGGCCGTAGTTGACGATCTTGCCGACGGCCGCGTCGGACTGCGACGTGACGGCCTGGACGTCTCTGAACTGGCCCTTCTGCAGCATCGGCAGCACCTGCGACCAGACCTTGCGGTTCTCGGTTCGGGCTCGCGTCAGGAAGATGAATCGCTCGATGGCGATCGTCACGCCGAGCGCCATGATGAGCGCGCTCGGATAAATGAAGAGACCGCAGTCCTGGAAGAACTTGACGACCGTGCTGATGGGATCCATGGCGCTGACTCCGGGGGTTCTATCGATGATCTGGAAAAGCAGATGACGAGGTGGTGAGACTTGGTTACTTCGCGGGCGCCGCAGGGGCGGGCGCGGCGGCGGCTTTCGCCGTCGTTTGTGTGTCGTAGTTCACTTGTCGGCGGAACACGTCGCGGTCGAGCGGCGCGAGCGCTTCGTCCATCACGCTGACGAGCGGGCGGCCGCTCAGGTCGCCAGGGCCGGGCTTTTTCCACGGCACGATGTAGAGCACTTTCGGCAGCTCGCGGTTGCCGATGATCTGGCTGCGGTCGAGGTCGGCCTGGTCCTGCGCCGCGGCGCTGGCGGGCGCCGCGGCCGCTTTGGCCGCGCGGGTCTGCGCCAGCGCCGGCGTGACGGCCACGGTCAGGCCGGCGGCCAGTGCAAGGCCGAGCGTGAGATGTCGTGCGAAGTTCATGCCTTCTCCTTCCGGCCATCGGTGATCGGCCCGGGCTTCCTGTTCTTGAGGTCTGCGACCCATTTGGTTACCGTCGGATCGCCACCAGGCGACAAAGCAAGGTAGCGGCCATACATCTCGAGCGCGTGTTGCGGGTCGCCGAGATAGAGGTCGTAGAGGATGCCGAGGTTCAATGTCGCCGGCGCGTAGGTGGGGTTGAGGGCGATCGCCTTCTGGTAGCTGTCGCGCGCCTTGGCGAACTGGCCCTGCATGCGGTAGGAGACGCCGAGCTGGTTGAAATAGATCGGCTGGCGCGGATTCAGACGCACCGCCTGCTCGAGCTCGGTGACGGATTCCGTCAGCTTGCCGGCTTGTCGATAGATGACGCCGAGATTGGCGTGCGGGCCGCCGAGCCCGGGATTGGCCTGCGAGATCGCCCGAAACGCCTTCTCGGCGTCGGCGTTGCGGCCGCTGCGCAGATACCGGCTCGCGTCGTCGAAGGCGCGTTGCGTCGCCGGATCCACGGGCTCCTCGGGCGGCGGTGCCGCCGGGCGCGGCGCGGCGGACGTGGCCGCACCGGACGACGACGGCGTGATCGCCTGGCGCATCGCGTTGAAGGGTTCCGAGACGGTTCCGCAGCCGGCCGTGCCGGTGACCAGCGCGAGGACGCACAGCGAGCGAGCGAGCTCAGCGGATCGCATCGATGACTCCTTCGCTCACTTCGCTCTTGCCGTAGCGCACCGGGCGCAACTCGCGCAGCGCGTCGAAGCTGCTCTTGACCCACTTGTCGTAGACGCCGTCGCTGGCGCGGTGGGCGTTGAGCTCATGCAGCTCGGTCGCCTTTTCCTCGAACGGGAAGGCCTGCTCCTCGAGCAGCACGTTGTATTGCTCGAGCTCG
>DAIMIM010000073.1:0-11155 GCA_036722755.1 Caldimonas sp.
ACATGTACGGCGTGATCGCCCGCCTGGCGATGGTCGCGGCGAGCTACGAGCTCGAAGCGACCGATCCCGACGCCGAGATCTACGAATAGAGCCTGGCCTAGCGCGCCGAGACCCTGCCGATCGTGGCGCGCACAATCATTCTCTTCATTCGCCCGCGCCATTCGCGCACGGCGGCTTCTGCGTGACCCAGACACGAACCGCCTCCAGCCTGACTGCATTGACACTTGGCGCGCTTGGTGTTGTGTATGGAGACATCGGCACCAGCCCCCTCTACGCGCTCAAGGTGGTGTTTGCAGATGGCCGGGTGCCTTTGACACCCAACAACATCCTGGGTGTTCTCTCGCTGGTCTTCTGGACTCTGACGATCGTTGTCTCCATCAAATATGTTGCGCTGATCCTTCGTGCCGACAACAACGGCGAAGGCGGCCTGATGGCCATGCTTGCGCTCGCGTCGCAGGCGGTCAAGGATCGGCCGGCATTGCGGCGGCGGCTGCTGGTTCTCGGCATCTTCGGAACTGCGGTCTTTTTCGGCGACGGGGTCATTACGCCAGCCATTTCGGTGCTGTCCGCGGTCGAGGGTCTCGAGGTCGGAGCGCCCGCCTTGCATCGCTTCGTCGTGCCCATCACGTTGATCGTGCTGACGGCGCTTTTCATGGTGCAGCGCCACGGCACCGCGCGAGTCGGCAAGCTGTTCGGGCCCATCACCGCAATATGGTTCGTTGTGCTTGCCGCGATGGGGCTCCCTCACGTGATCGAAAATCCTTCCGTGCTGTGGGCGCTGAACCCCTATCACGCGGTCACTTTCATGTTCGGCCAGCCCATCATCGCCTTCATCGCGCTCGGTGGCGTCGTGCTGACCGTCACCGGTGCCGAAGCTCTGTATGCCGACCTCGGACATTTCGGCAAGCGGCCCATCCGCATCGCCTGGTTCGGGCTGGCGATGCCTGCTCTCGTTCTCAACTATTTCGGTCAGGGCGCGCTGCTGCTGGCGCACCCGGATCGCGTCAAGAATGTGTTCTATGAAATGGCACCGAACTGGGCGATCTATCCGCTGATCGGCATTGCCACCGGCGCGACGGTCATCGCCTCTCAGGCGCTGATCACGGCGGCGTATTCAGTGACCAAGCAGGCGATCCAGCTCGGCTATCTGCCGCGCTTGCGGATCCAGCATACATCGGTCAAGGAAACGGGCCAGGTCTACGTGCCGTTCGTCAACTGGGGCCTCTATCTCTGCATCGTTCTGGCCATCGTCCTGTTCGGGTCGAGCGACCGACTCGCCGCGGCCTATGGCATCGCTGTGACGATCGTCATGCTGATCACGACCACGATGACGCTGTTCGTCGTGCGCTACGCATGGAAGTATCCGTGGCCGGTGGTGCTCGCGGCGACCGGCTTTTTCTTCATCGTCGATTTCGTTTTCCTGGCCGCCAACGTCGGCAAGATATTTGATGGTGGCTGGTTCCCATTGCTCATCGGCGCCGTGATGTTCACGCTGATGATGACGTGGAAGCAGGGTCGGCGTCTCGTGTCGGAGCGCCTCGAGCTCGACGCGATCGACCTGAAGAGCTTTCTCGTGTCGGTTTTCATCAGCCCACCCACGCGGGTCGCGGGCACCGCAGTATTCATGGTGAGCAACCAGGGACTCACGCCCAATGCATTGCTGCACAACCTGAAGCACAACAAGGTTCTGCACGAGCGCAACCTCTTCGTCACCGTGCGCCAGCACGAGCGGCCCTGGATCCCGCACAGCGAGCGCTGCGACATCGAGCCGCTCGGCAACGACTGCTGGCAGGTGACGGTGCACTTCGGCTTCAAGGACGAGCCCGACGTCCCGGCCGCGCTGGAACGCCTGCGCGAGAGCGGCTGCACGGTCGACGCCATGGACACGTCGTACTTCCTGTCGCGCGACATTGTCATCCCGACGCTGGGCGGCGGCATGGCCGACTGGCGCGAGAAGCTGTTTGCCGGCATGCACCGCAACGCCTCCGGCGCCGCCGACTATCTGCGCCTGCCGACCAACCGGGTCGTCGAGCTCGGCTCGAAGGTCGAAATCTGATCGAGGCCTCGCCATGAGACTTCTGTTCGTTGCCGATCCGCTCGAGAGCTTCGCCATCAAGAAGGACACCACCTTCTCGATGATGCGCGAATGCGCCCGACGCGGCCACACGCTCTACGCCTGCGAAGCGAAAGACCTGATGTGGGAACGCGGCGCGAAGGTCGCGACGCACGTTCGCTCCATCACGCTGACCGGCGACAAGCCCGCGTGGTTTGCCGAGGCCGGGACGGTCGCCGGCGCGAAGCGCGAGCGCGTCGCCCTCGCCGATCTCGATGCCGTGGTGATGCGCAAGGACCCGCCGTTCGACAGCGAGTACTTCTACGCGACGCATCTCCTCGAGCAGGCCGAGCGCGAAGGCGCGCGCGTCTTCAACCGGCCCGCGGCGCTGCGCGACCACCCTGAAAAGCTCGCCATCCTCGAATTCCCGCAGTTCATCTCGCCGACCCTCGTGACGCGCGACCCAGTCGAGCTGAAACGCTTCCACGCCGAGCACGGCGACGTGATCCTGAAGCCGCTCGACGGCATGGGCGGCGCCGGCATCTTTCGGGTCGGCGCGGACGGCATGAACCTCGGCTCGATCATCGAGACGCTCAACGCCCGCGGCGAGCACACCGTGATGGCGCAGCGCTACCTGCACGAGATCGTCAAGGGCGACAAGCGCATCCTCATCATCGCCGGCGTGCCGGTGCCGTTCGTGCTCGCCAGGATTCCGCAAGGCAGCGAGATTCGCGGCAACCTCGCGGCCGGCGGCCTCGGCGTCGCCCAGCCGATCTCTGGCCGCGACCGCGAGATCGCCGAGCACATCGGGCCGATCCTGGCGGCGCGAGGATTGCTGCTGATCGGCCTCGACGTGATCGGCGACTGCATGACCGAGATCAACGTCACCAGCCCGACCGGCTTCCAGGAGATCAGCGAGCAGTCGGGCTTCGACGTCGCCCGGACCTTCGTCGATGCGCTCGAAGCGGCACTGGCGCGCGCGCCTGCGTCGCGCGCCTAGGCCGCCGGTCCTTCATGGCGGTTCTCTCGCTTTCGGGCGCCCACCTCGCCTATGGCCACGTCGCTCTGCTCGACGGCGCCGCGCTCTCGCTCGAAGCGGGCGAGCGCATCGGCCTGATCGGTCGCAACGGCGCCGGCAAGTCGTCGCTGCTCAAGGTCATCGCCGGGATCGAGAAGCTCGACGACGGCCTGCTGCAGCAGACGCAGGGCGTGCGCATCCGTTACGTGCCGCAGGAGCCGATCTTCGACGCGGCGATCTCGGTGTTCGATGCCGTGAGCGTGGGCGTCGCCGAAGCGCGCGAGGTGCGCGACCGCTACGAGGCGCACGACCCGGCCGACGATCTTGACGCCTTGCAGACGCGCATCGAGACGCTCGATGCCTGGAACTGGGAGCAGCGCGTCGAGACGACGCTGGCGCAGCTGCATCTCGACGGCGCACGCCTGATCGGCGAGCTTTCCGGCGGCACCAAGAAGCGCGTCGCTCTGGCGCAGGCACTCGTCGCGGTGCCCGATGTGCTGCTGCTCGACGAGCCGACCAATCACCTCGATCTCGATTCGATCGCCTGGCTCGAGGAGTTGCTGAAGGGCTTTCGCGGCAGCGTCGTCGTCATCACGCATGACCGCGCTTTCCTCGACGCCGTGGCGACACGCATCGTCGAGCTCGATCGCGGCGTGTTGCGCAGCTACCCGGGCAACTTCGTCGCCTACGAAGCGCGCAAGGTCGAGCAGCTCGCCTCCGAAGCGCTGGCCAGCGCGCGCGCCGACAAGCTGCTGGCGCAGGAGGAGGTCTGGGTCCGAAAGGGCGTCGAGGCCAGGCGCACGCGCAGCGTCGGCCGCGTCGCCCGTCTCGAGGCGCTGCGCGGCGCGCGCGCAGCTCGGCGCGAAACGCTCGGCCGGGTGAGGCTCGAAGCCGATTCGGGCGTGCCGAGCGGCAAGATCGTCGCCGAGCTGCGCGACGTGTCGATGCGGTTCGGTTCCAAGCTGATCGTCAAGGATTTTTCCGCGACCATCCTGCGCGGTGACAAGGTCGGCCTGATCGGGCCGAACGGCGCCGGCAAGACGACGCTGCTGAAGCTGATCCTCGGCGACCTGCAGCCGACCTCGGGCACGGTGCGCCAGGGCACCAAGATCGAGGTCGCCTACTTCGACCAGATGCGCAGCGCGCTCGATCTCGATGCGACGCTCGCCGACAGCGTCAGCCCGGGCAGCGAGTGGGTCGAGACGGCGAGCGGCAAGAAGCACGTGATGAGCTATCTCACCGACTTCCTGTTCTCGCCGGCGCGCGCCAATTCGCCGCTGCGCACGCTCTCGGGCGGCGAGCGCAACCGCGTGCTGCTCGCGCGCCTGCTCGCGTTGCCGGCCAACGTGCTGGTGCTCGACGAGCCTACCAACGATCTCGACATCGACACGCTCGAGCTGCTCGAGGAGCTCCTGCAAAGCTATGCCGGAACGGTCTTTCTCGTCAGCCACGACCGCCGCTTTCTCGACAACGTCGTCACCAGCACCATCGCCTGGGAGGGCGACCTGTCGCCGGGCCTGTGGCGCGAATACGAAGGCGGCTACGAGGACTGGCGCGTGCAACGCGAACGGTCGCTTGCGTTGCAGGCCGCCTCGCGGCAGAGCCCGGTGAAATCGACGACGACAACGCCTTCAGCACCACCGCCGCCGCCGCCCGCCCCGAAGCCGCGCAAGCTCAGCTACAAGGAGCAGCGCGAGCTCGACGCGCTGCCCGAGCGGATCGAGGCGCTCGAGATCGAGCAGAAAGATCTCGGCGCGCTGATGGCGAGCGACGGGTTCTACGCCGACGATCCGGTCCGCGTCGAGGCCGCGCAGATGCGCTACGCGCAGATCGACGACGAGCTGCTCGAGGCGCTCGAGCGCTGGGAATCCCTCGGCGCGCGCTGACGCGCTGCGCCCTCGTCGACGCACTATCGTTCGCCATGAGTCCATCTCGAACCGCCAGCCCCTGGCAACTCGCCCGCCGGACGGCGCGCATGAATCCGTCGGTGATCCGCGAGATCCTGAAGCTGAGCGAGCGGCCCGGCATCGTCTCGCTGGCCGGAGGCCTGCCGTCGCCCGACACCTTCCCGATCGAGGCGATGCGCGTCGCCGCCGACCGCGTCCTGCGCGAGACCCCGCGCGAGGCCCTGCAGTACGCGGCCAGCGAAGGCTACGGGCCGCTGCGCGAATGGGTGGCGCACGACCTCGCCGCGCAGGGCATGCGTGTCGAGACGCGCCAGGTGCTCATCACGACCGGCTCGCAGCAGGGGCTCGACCTGGTCGCCAAGGCGCTCATCGACGAAGGCAGCCGCGTCGCCGTCGAGTCACCGACGTATCTGGGCGCACTGCAGGCGTTCACGCCCTGCGAGCCCGAGTTCGTGCCGGTCGCGTGCGACGCGGAGGGGCCGCTTCCCGAGTCGATGCGCGAGGTCGCGAACGGTGCGCGCTTTTTCTACGTGCTGCCGAACTTCCAGAACCCGAGCGGCCGCTCGATCGGCACCGCGCGCCGCGACGCGGTCGCGCAGACGGCCGAGGCGATCGGCCTGCCCATCGTCGAGGACAACCCGTACGGCGAGCTCTGGTTCGACGCGCCTGCGGCCGCACCGCTCGCCGCGCGCTGGCCCGACGGCGCGATCTATCTCGGCAGCTTCTCGAAGGTGCTCGCTCCGGGCCTGCGGCTCGGCTACGTCGTCGCACCGGATGCGGTCTTCGCGAAGCTCCTGCAAGCCAAGCAGGCGGCCGATCTGCACACGCCCGGCTTCAACCAGCGCATCGTCCACGAGGTGATCCGCGACGGATTCCTGCGCGAGCACGTGCCGACGATCCGCGCCCGCTACAGGATCCACCGCGACGCGATGCAGGCCGCGCTCTCGGCGCATCTGCCGACGACCGGTGCGCGCGCCTGCCGCTGGAACGTTCCGGGCGGCGGCATGTTCTTCTGGGTCGAGCTGCCGGCCGGCGTCGACGCCGACGTGCTGCTGCCGCGCGCCGTCGAGCGCGGCGTCGCCTTCGTTCCGGGCGCGCCGTTCTTCGCCGGCGCGCCGATGACGAACACCTTGCGTCTGTCGTTCGTCACCGTCCCGCCGGAGGCGATCGATCGCGGCGTGCGCGCGCTCGCCGCGGCGCTGGAGACGATGTCGTGACCCGCTTCGCGTTCAGCCAGGTCGATGTCTTCACCGACGAGCCATTGCTCGGCAATCCGCTGGCCGTCGTGCATGGTGCCGATCGTCTCGACGATGCGCGGATGCAGGCCTTCGCACGCTGGACCAATCTGAGCGAGACCACCTTTCTGCTCGCGCCGACCGAGCCCGACGCCGACTACCGCGTGCGCATCTTCACGCCCGGCGGCGAGCTGCCGTTCGCCGGCCACCCGACGCTCGGCAGCTGCCACGCCTGGCTCGAACGGGGCGGTGCGCCGCGAGCGGGGCGCGAGGTCGTGCAGCAATGCAACGCAGGCCTGGTGCGCATCCGTCTCGAGCCGGGCCGCGCCGCGTTCGCGGCACCGCCGCTTCGGCAAACCGCCGTCGATGCCGGCGCGCTCGACCGCATCGTCGCGGCGCTCGGCGTGCCACGCAGCGCGATCCGGGCGACGCGATCGCTCGACAACGGGCCGGTCTGGATCGGCCTGCTGCTCGACCGCGCAGAAACCGTCCTCGCCCTCGAGCCCGACCATGCCGCCTTGCGAACGCTGGCCAAGGTCGGCGTGATCGCGCCGCATGCGACGGGCGCGGCGTGCGACTTCGAGGTTCGCGCGTTTGCCGCGCCGATCGGCGTCGCCGAAGATCCGGTCACGGGCAGCCTCAATGCCAGCCTGGCGCAGTGGCTGATCGGCGCCGGCCTCGCGCCGGGGCGCTACCTGGTCGCGCAGGGAACGCGACTGGGCCGCCGCGGTCGCGTCCACATCGCCAGCGACACCGCGGACGTCTGGGTCGGCGGCCAGTCCATCACCTGCATCCGGGGCGAGGTCGAGTTGTGAGCGCAGCGCGGCGCGACCCGGCGCGTCGGATCGAGCTCGACCATCTCGTCGTCGCCGCACGGACGCTCGAAGAGGGCGTCGCGTGGAGCGAAGCGACCCTTGGCGTCGTGCCCGCACCCGGCGGTCGGCACGCGATGATGGGCACGCACAACTGCCTGCTCGACATGAGCTCGGCACGCCACCCGAGCTGCTTCCTCGAGATCATCGCGATCGATCCCTCTGCGCCGGCGCCGCAGCGCGCCCGCTGGTTCGATCTCGATGCACCGGCACTGCAGCGCGCACTCGCATCCGGCCCGCGGCTGGTCCACTGGGTCGCCCGGACCGGCGACGTGTTCGCGAGCGCCGCGCAGCTGCGTGCCTTCGGGCACGAACCCGGTACGCCGACGATGGTCGAGCGCATGACGCCACGCGGCATGCTGCGCTGGCGCATGACGCTGCGCGACGATGGCTGCCGACCGGCCGGCGGTGCGCTGCCGCTGCTGATCGAATGGGCAGGCGAGCATCCTTGCGACGCGCTCGCGCCGAGCGGGCTGTCGATCGAACGGCTCGAGCTCGGCGGCGTGTCAGTCGCACTGGCGGCGCTTGTCGGCGCCGAGGCCGGTGACGCGGTTGCGGGCCGCCTGGACGTTGCGCCGCTGAAGGCGATCCTGACAACGCCGAAGGGGCGGATCGAGCTCGTCTCGCCCCGGACGCTTGGCGCCTGAGACCAAACCGCATTCGAACGTATCGAACTCGCCATGCTGCCGTGCTGCCGCGTGGCTGCCGAGGGCGGGCGTAGCTACGTCGAGGACGGAGTGATTCGAATGGCTCGTTTCCGGTACGAGACGCGCTTTCTTCAAGGCACCGCGTGCTTGGCGAAACCTGCAGCGTGCGTCGGATATCGCAATGTGCCCTCTAGCGCTCGCACGCTGACCTTCCAGCTTCAGCTTCCCCGACAAGTCATCTAAAGACCGCGACGAGTCGTTGCCCGATCTTCGATTTGATGCGTTGGAGTGCTATTCCGCCTCAGATCTCCAGCACCAGCAAGGGCCGGTGCAGCACCGCTTCGCCGCGCCGCTCGTGACCGCGGGCGTTGCAGACGACGCGCGCCTGGCCGCCGCCGCTGCGCGGCACGTGGTAGTCCTGGACGCAGTGCAAGTGGCCGTGCAGCCAGAGGTCGGCGCGGGCGATCAGGTCGTCGTCGGCATTGCAGAAGCTTGCCGTCGCGGCTTGCGCGCCGTAGCGCGGATCGGCGCTCTTCAGGCTCGGCGCGAAGTGGGTGACGACAACCGTGCGGTCCCAGCCGTCGGTGCGGCGCATCAGCTCAGCTTCGAGCCAGGCGCGACACGCCAGCGCTTCGCTCCGAAGCGCCTCGACACCGAACTCGTCGCCACCGATGCGCGCCTGCATCAGCCGCTGGAAGTAGACGCCGGCGCGCATCGCCTTGGCGCGACCGGCGGCGCCGAAGACGTCGAAGTCGGCCCAGCGGGTCGTGCCGAGCAGGCGGATGCGGCGGCCGCGGTCGTCCTCGAGCACGACGCTGTCGCGCTCGAGCATGGTGATGCCGAGATCGGCGCACTGTCGACGCAACTCGTGAACGGCCGTGTCGAGATCGCGGCCGTCGAATTCGTGGTTGCCGGCGACGAAGACCACCGGCGTCGGCCAGTCTCGGAATCGCTCGAGCGATTCCCAGCGGCTGTCGATGTCGCCGGCGAGCACGAGCAGCTCGGCGCCGGGCGCCGGCGCGGGGTCGTAGTGCTCGGTCTCGAAGTGAAGGTCGGACAGCAGCTGCAGCCGCATCAAGCCGCCCCGGCTGTCCCGTGGCAATGCTTGAACTTGCGGCCGCTGCCGCAAGGGCAGAGGTCGTTGCGCCCGACCTTGGGCGCGTCGCGGCGCACCGTGTCGACCTGGTAGCGGAGCGGCTCGGTCAGATCGTAGAGCTCGGCGACGCAGGCGATCACGTCGCCGATGGCATCGTCGAGCGAGCCGAGCGGCGCCTCGCGGGCAACGACGGCCGCGATCGCCTGCTCCTGCTCGTCGTCAGCGGGAAGAAAGCGGAACAGCCGGGCCAGCGTCGCTGCGACCGCGTCGCTCTCCATATCGTCGAGGCCGGGAAAGATGCGGGCGGCGAACTCGAAGCCGGCCACCCAGGGCAGCAGCGACTCGGTCACCGGATCGAGCGCCATGGCCGGCTCGCCACTGCCGCTCCGGTCGGCCTCGCCTGCAGGCGATGCGTCTGCCAGCTCGGCCTCGGCGGCCGCCGCGTCCTCCGGCGAAGGCGGCTCGAGGATGAAGGGATCGAAGCCGCCGAATTCCGCCAGCGAGCGGTTGATCGAGGCATGGCGTCGCAGGATCAGGGCGCGGGCGCGCAATTGCGTCGGTTCCGGCTCGGCCTCGCCCCAGCGGTGGCCGCCGGCGTCGTAGACGTACGGCAACCAGTGATCGGCGTCGATCAGCTGCGGCTGGACGACGATGGCGGCGATGAAGCCGTCGAGCATGACGACATCGAGCGGCTCGAGCGGCTCGGGAATCTGCGCGAGCAGGCCGTCGAGCTCGGCGAACTCGGCGTCGCTCAGATCCTGGGCCGATGCGGCGACGGGTGGGCGCGACGGTGGCGCCTGTGGCAGCAGCGTCAAGGTGGGCTTCGTTCAGCCGGCCAGGCGTGCGGCGAGGCGCTGCCGGACCTGCCGCAGCTCCGGCGGCAAGCCGCTTGCGAGCCGGTCGAACAGCGCGTCGTGCAGCGCCAGCTCGGCCGTCCAGGCGGCCGGATCGACGTCGATCATGCCGGCATAGGCGGCGCGACCGATGTCGAGGCCCGACCAGTCGAGATCCTGGTAGCGCGGCGTCCAGCCGAAGGCATTGAGCTCGCCTTCGGCATGGCCTTCGACGCGGCGAACGATCCATTCGAGCACGCGCATGTTGTCGCCGTAGCCGGGCCAGACGAACTTGCCATCGGCACCCTTGCGGAACCAGTTGGCGCAGTAGATCTTCGGCAAGGTCGCGCCGGAACGGGCCAGCGACGCGCCGAGCTCGAGCCAGTGACGGAAGTACTCGCTCATGTTGTAGCCGATGAAGGGCAGCATCGCGAACGGATCGCGGCGCACGACACCCTGGGCGCCACCGGCTGCGGCGGTGGTCTCCGAGCCCATCGTCGCGGCCATGTAGACGCCTTCGGTCCAGTCGCGCGCCTCGGTCACCAGCGGCACCGTGGTCGAGCGGCGGCCGCCGAAGACGAAGGCATCGATCGGCACGCCGTCGGGCGAATCCCAGGCCGGATCGAGGGCAGGGTTGTGCGTCGCGGCGACGGTGAAGCGGGCGTTCGGATGCGCCGCCTTGAGGCCGCTCTCGCGGCCGATGCGCGGCGTCCAGTCGCGGCCTTGCCAGTCGATCAGGTGATCGGGCGGGACCTCGCTCAGACCCTCCCACCAGACGTCGCCTTCGTCGGTCAGGGCGACGTTGGTGAAGATGACGTCGCGCTCGAGGCTCGCCATGCAGTTCGGATTGGTCTTGTCGTTGGTGCCGGGAGCGACACCGAAGTAGCCCGCCTCGGGATTGATGGCGTACAGGCGCCCGTCCTTGCCCGGCTTGATCCAGGCGATGTCGTCGCCGATCGTCGTCACCTTCCAGCCGGCCATGGCGGCGGGCGGGATCAGCATCGAGAAATTGGTCTTGCCGCAGGCGCTCGGGAATGCCGCGGCGACGTGGTACTTGCGGCCCTCGGGCGTGGTGACGCCGAGCACCAGCATGTGCTCGGCCAGCCAGCCCGGGCTGCCTTTGGCCGGGTCGGCCGCGGCCCGGCCCATCACCGAGGCGATGCGCAGGGCAAAGCACTTCTTGCCGAGCAGGGCGTTGCCGCCATAGCCCGAGCCATAGCTCCAGATCTCCTGCGTCTCGGGGTAGTGGACGATGTACTTGACCGGATTGCAGGGCCAGGCGGCGTCCTTCTCACCCGGCTCGAGCGGCGCGCCGACGCTGTGCATGCACGGCACGAAGTGGCGGTCGCTGCCGAGCAGGTCGAGCACGGCGCGGCCCATGCGCGTCATGATCTTCATGTTGACCGCGACATAGGCGCTGTCGCTCAGCTCGACGCCGATGTGCGAGATGTCGGAGCCGAGCGGCCCCATCGAGAACGGCACGACGTACATCGT
>DAIMIM010000074.1:0-11106 GCA_036722755.1 Caldimonas sp.
GAACTTCGGCTTCACACCGCTGAGCGACAGCTTTGCGGGGCTGAATCGAGCGACCCGTAGTTCAGCTTTGGGTCGACAGCGTCGGTTGGCC
The DNA here is from genome assembly GCA_036722755.1 of Caldimonas sp. Classification (GTDB taxonomy): domain Bacteria; phylum Pseudomonadota; class Gammaproteobacteria; order Burkholderiales; family Burkholderiaceae_C; genus Schlegelella_A. The sequence goes on from DAIMIM010000074.1 coordinate 92, forward strand.
ACCCTGACAAGCGGACGTTCGATCAAGCAAAAGCGTCGAACGTCGGCTTCCGAATGGACCTGGCTTTCGTACACGGAAGCGACGATTCGTCAGCTTTGAACAGCAGCTGACGTTCGACCATGAAAGCTGACCGGCTGCAGATAGTCTGAAGCCGACACTCGTCGTCAGCGCGTTACTGGCGGGTCCTGGCCGATAGTGACGAGGACGGACGACCGCTGCGGAGCTGCTTGGTCTCGATGACTGCTTTTGGCGGCCGAGAATCGTGGGGCGTCGGGCACTGATCGACCCGAAGCGGTAGGTCGCGCTGTTCGTCGGGACGGCCGAAAGCGGACGTTCGCTTTATCTTCTCGCGAAGCTCTTCGCGAACCCCAAAGGCAATGCGAAACTAAGGCCAAATTGTCTCGAGGATTTGAGCCAATCGCGCACCGGTCCGCACCAGCTGTTTCTTCTTGACCGCTTCCATCCTCGCGTCGTAGTCATGGGGTAGCGTGGTGGTCCAATGCCCATCCTGCTGGGCTGCGAACTGGAGGCCGACGAAAGAGCGGCGGGCAATGGTCAGCGATTCGCTTGCCCACGCCTTTGGCCATTCGAAGACGGCTCCCTTTGTCTTGGGGACATTCCGGGCGAGTTTGAGCCATGCCGCGTCGATTCGAGATGCATTGAGGGCAGTAGGAACATCGTCCCACGCTTGGTGAAGATTCGCGATTCTTCGATTGGTCGCACGTCGAATGGTCGTGATCTCATTGCCTCCTTGGGTGGCGCTCGAGGGCGCGAAGACTCCTGCATCCGGGTCGATGACAGCCCCGTTCGGATCCAGGTAAATCGCACCGACATGGAGGGGCTGGTGAATGTCCCCCACGAAGTGAGCCAACAGGAAAAGCGCTTCACGCTTGCTCTTGATGTCAAACGGCGGTGGTGCGGGATCTCCTGCGAGAACGTGAGTCGCCGCCGCGATCGCGGCGACCACGTCGAACTCCCTGGTACCGACCTCGCCCAGGACATACCGTGATCGCTGGATCGCCGAATCGGTGTAGTGGTATTGCTTGTGGCAAGACTCGTCTCCCTCGACCCGTCGACAGTTGCTGTCTTTGCGCCTGACGTAGTCGGCCATTTCCGCTTCCAGCTCGGGCGTCTCGAAGACCTTGCACTCCGGATATTTGCCTGCAGACGTATAGGCAAATTCCTTTGCAGGATCGATCCCCTTGGCGCAATCGGCCCACACAGCGGCGGCCTGCAGCGACAAGCCGCCCAGCAGCGCGTTGACCTCCGTCGCCGCGTGTGATCCGGCAATCAGCTCATCGGCAATGGCGCCCACCGTGTGATGGCCGTCGGGACCTCAAGCCACAGCGGACCCGCAAATGAAAATGAACGTCGCGACAAGCGCGCGACGTGAACGGCTAGTACTCATGAACTAGGACCCCTCCTCGCGCTTGTACGGCTCGATGGCATCGACTTGCAACGAATAGCCACTGGGACCCATGGATGAATCGGTTCGCGACACTTTAAGCCGGCCGCTGACCCACACGTTGTCCATCGTGTGCAGGCGCTGGATACCGTCCGGTGCCAAGGCCCGCAGGATTTGATTGGATGGCGGCGGGGGCGAATGGATGCACGCGCCGTAGTACGGGACCAGCAAGAATTCCGTCATCCCCGACTTGCCGTGTTCGAGGGGAACGACATATCCAGGAATGCGAATCGCCTTCCCGTCCAACAGCGGGTTGGTCGGAGCGTTGTCCCAGATGTCGCGCACTTTCTTGAGCAGCGCGACCGCCCTTGGATCGTCGTCCCGGTATGACTCTCCTATGCGCCTGAGTTCGAGAGTCGCCTTGTACGGATCCCAGCCGTCCGGTCCCAGCTCGTACCACCGAGTGTCCCGAAACGTCGCGGACCGCGCGGCGTGACTCCACGCGCCCACCGTTCGAAAGTCGATCGCTGTCTTGCTGATGGGCAACAGCGCCATCAGCGAGACCGCGACAACGATGCCGAGTGCGACGCCAGCTGCAATTCGGCGGTGGCCCGTCGAATGCAGCCAAGGCCACAGCGCGTGCGCTGTCCGTTGTCGCGTCGATTTCTTCGCCATGGTTGCCACCGATCCCTGTTGTCGCGCTGACGCTCGCTACTCGTTGCTGCGGGGCACTTCCTTCATCCAACGCGGCGTGCTGTCGCCGTCACTGTAGAAAGCGCGGTGGTGCATGCGAGGGTCGTTCGGGTTCGCGGCATTCATGCCGACCCCATCGTCGCCACCAAACGAGAGCCGGGACGTGGGCAGGGCCGAGCAGGCAGACAGGAGAAGAACACAAACCGAGCAGACGAGTCGTTTCATGATTGAACCTTTTGAGAGTTGCCAAGAACGGGTCAAAACGACGTTGTCATTGCGACATACAACGTGCGCCGCGTTCCGTACTGCGGCGCGCCGACGCCGACTCCGGATCCGTCTCGAATCAAGTAGGTCTTGTCCAAGAGATTGAGCACCGCGAGACGACCTTCGATGCTCGATGTCGGAGACAGCTTCCAAAGATGCGTCAGTGCACTGTTGAAGACCGCGTAGCCAGGCACAGAAGCGCCGTTCGGCGCCCCGCCGTCGGCGGTGCGTCTGAGCCCGCTGCCATAAATGGCATCGCCGCTCAGCTGACTTCCGTCAAACTTGTACGTGACTCCCGTCGACAACGTGTACGTCTGGTCGTGGTCCAGGTAGATGTAGTGGTTGGCGATGTAGGCCAACTCGTCTGCTCCGAACAGTGATTGACCGGACACGATGTCCTTGCCTTGCGCCTCCTGATACGCGAAGTTTGCGTATCCGCCCCAGCGGGCGTTGGAATAGGTCGCCGAAAGCTCCAGGCCGTGCGCACGTCCCTTTGCATAGTTGAAGGGAGACAGGATGAGCGCTTGGCCAAACTGTCCTTCGTCGATCAGATTCGTGACCTTCTTGTAGTAGGCATCGGCGGCCACCGTGAGATTCGGGCCGAGTTTCTGGGATACGCCGACGTCGAAGTAGTGGGTCCGCTCAGACTTGACGTTGTCGGACACGCCGATCTCGGGTTGATTGGTCGTTCCGTTGTAAAGGTTGATGCTGCTTTGCGCCGCGAGCTCTTGCGGCGGCGGGGTGAAATAGCGGGAGTAACCGGCGTGAACGGACGTGTCGTCCGTCAGCTTGTAGGCCGCATTCAAGCGCGGACTCCATTGATGCTCGTTCGTGAAGGCTGCGACATGATCGAAGCGCAGGCCGTAGTTGACAGTGAGCCGAGGATCGACGCGCCACTCGTCTTGAACGTACAGACTCGACAACTCGCCCACTTTGCTCGAGTTGTCGTTGATCAGAAACGGCACGTCGCTGCTCTGTGCGCCGGTTTCATCGGTCGCGAACACCGTGACGGCGTTGTCGCTGTGCGTCAACTGCCGCGTGAAACCACCGCCGAACCTGACCGTGTGGTCGGCAGTGATCTTGTAGGCGGCATCGAGCTGCACGCCGGTGGCAGAGTTGCTTCGCAGGGTGTCCGACGCAACACCATTGAAGACAAGATCGCCGATCGGGTCCGGATCGAAATGCAGGTTTGAGTATTGCTGATAGATCGATAGCTGGTAGCCAAGCTTTCCGAAGTCCTGTTGGAGAGACACCGCCGCAAAACGATTCACTTCGCGCTGTTGCTCGTTGACGGCGGACGACGGATAGGTGTTGGTCCCGGCAGCGAGATCGCTGACACCAGCCAACGAGAAGCCGGGGGCTTGGTCCGGATTGGTCGGAATCTGGAACTTGCCGTTGTACGTGCCCAGGAGCATGCCGACTCGGGTGTCTTCGTTCACAAAGTAGGAGAGATCGGCGAACGTCTTCGTCTGCTTCGTCTTGTCGTGACTCGGGCTGCGCGTTGGCTGAGGGTTTTCGATGCCCTCGCTGTTCGACGAGTAGCTTCCTGAGAGGTAGTAAGTCAGGGAGCCGACGCTTCCGTAGAACGACGCGCTCGGCTCGAACGTGTTGTGGCTGCCAAGCACGAGACCGATCTTGCCGCCGGGCTGAACGGATCCTTCTTTGGTCTGAATCTCGACGATCCCGGCCGTTCGCAGACCATATTGGGCAGGCAGTGCGCCGGTCAGAAAGTCGACCTGGTCGACAAACCGGGTGTCGATGGACAGCCCGAAGCCCGAAATGTTTTCCGGCAACTGAACACCGTCGACGCGGTACTGGACGTTGCCGTGATCGTCTCTGACGTGAAGCGAGCCCGACGCTTTCGAGTCCTTGGCGACCCCAGGAAGGCGAAGCAGAACCTCGTCGAACGGTGTCGCATCGCCTTGACCCAGCGTGCTGATCAAGCCCTGATCGATCGTGTAGACGGTTGTGCCGACGCGAGGGACCAGATCGATGCGGGCCTCTTTGAAGCGCTTGGCGGTGACCTGCACGGGCGCAAGGACGGAGACGCCGGGCGACGATGCAGCGGCGCCGGGCGGCTGTGCCGCCGCGTTTGCGGTCGAAGCCCCCTGGGCAACCAGCTCCGATGAATCAGCCGCCGCGGCGACAAAGGGAAAAAGAAGCGCAACGGCGGAAGCCACGCGCGAGCGTCGAAAACGAGCCATGGATAAGACCTCTGAAGACGGTGGCGCTGCCCGACCACCATGCGCGTTGCGCGGTGCTCGGATCCGATGAACCGAACTCAGAGAAAGGGAGGTCCGCGGCTGCGCGGCAGTGCCGCGTCGTCGTCGGCACTGGCGACCTCGACGGCACCGGGGCGGTGAAACGCGAGGTCTGTGAGCAACGACGATCCCGCCACACCTGTCTTGATCGCGCCGGCCAGGTGGGCATACGCGAGGCACAGCGGACATTGGTCAGTGTCTGCTGGCGCCTTTTGGCAGCTTGTCGCCGCCTTGGCGTAGTGGCCGTACTCGTGCCGCAGCTCACCTTGCTGTGCAAACAGCAAGAGCAGTGGCAGGAGCAGAGCCCAGGACAGCTTGGTCATGATGACGAGGGGCGTCGCAGATAGGGAGCCACGATGGACGCGTCAAGCCGGTAGCCGCTGGCGCCCATTGGTGAGTCCTGACGTGTGGTCGAGATCTTGCCGCTCACCCAGACGACGGACATCGCACTGAACCCTTTGACAGCCTTGTCCGTCACAACATGCACGATCTGGTTGGCCGGTGGCGGCGGGGTGTGGATGCACGCGCCAAAGTAGGGCACCAGCAAAAACTCCGCGAGCGCACCGTCCACGTCGTCGATCGGCACGACGTAGCCAGGAAGTCTTACGTCCTTGCCATCCAGAGCACTGACGGTGGGCGCGTTGTCCCAAATGGCACGCAAATCGTCGAGCATCTCCTTTGCCTTCGGATCGAGGTCTGTCAACAACGAACCGTCATGCGCCCGCAATCGCTTGGTAGGGTCCCATTCCTTGGGCACAAGGTCTTCCCACTGGAGCTCTCGATAGTTGACCAAACGTTCGTGGCGAGAGAACGACTTCTCACCTGCGTCCATGGACTTGATCGTGGTGTATCCAAACCAGAGACTGCTCATCCCCGCGAGCACACCACCGCCAACCGCGAGGAAGCGGCGGCGCCGAGTCGACAGCGAGAAGGTTCTCACGCTCTGCGTTCCCATCTAGCGTGGGGGCGGGACATATTGATCAACGCTGCCCGACTCGATCCTGTATCCGCTCGTTCCCATATACGACGTTTGCCGCGAGGCCGACAGCTGCCCAGTGACCCAGACGGTGTCCATCGCACGGAAGCCTTTGACAGCCGATGCCAACCGCACGTAGACGATTTGGTTCGCCGGTGGCGGAGGGGTGTGGATGCAAGCGCCGAAATAGGGAACGAGCAGAAATTCCTTGGTCTCGCCTCGAACTTCCTCGAGGGGCACCAGGTAGCCTGGAATCTTGACCTTCGCTCCGTCCATCGCTGGCACCGTGGGTGCGTTGTCCCACGCGAGCCGCATGTCGGCGAACGCAACTTGCGCGTCCGGGTCCATGTCGCCTAGGAAGCCAAGACGCCGATCCGGCAAGTAGTTCGCGGGATTCCAATCCTTGGGAATCAGATCGGTCCACTTGATTTCGCGGTACGAGCCTGCCGCCGGCGCCGACTTCGTCGCCTCGGGTGTCGCGTCCGGCGGCGCGGCCACGCAAACCGGCAGGGCAAGTGCCGCCGCGATGAGCGCGGCAGCGCGCGCTGATAGGGAGCAAGCTTGTCGCAGTCTCGTCATTTCGCTCTCCTCAATACCGGGGCTCGCCGACATAGCGCTCCACCGCGCTGGCGTCGATCAAATAGCCGCTGTTGCCGGCAAACGTTTCCTGCCGGGACGCATGCAAGATGCCACTGACCCAGACGGTGTCCATCGTATGAAAGCCTGCGGCGGCCTTGTCCATTCGCACAAAGACGACCTGATTTGCAGGCGGCGGCGGCGTGTGGATGCAGGCGCCAAAGTAAGGAACGAGAAGGAATTCCTTCAACTCTCCGCTCACTGTCTCGAGTGGCACGACATAGCCAGGCAATTTCACGCTCGCACCATCGAGCGTTTCGATGGTCGGCGCGTTGTCGAGCACGACCCGGAACTCCTTCAAGAGCGCCCGTGCTCGCGGGTCCCAGTCACTCGCGATGCCAGAGCTGCGCGCTCGAAAGCCTTTCGTGGGATCCCAGCCTTTCGGAACCAGTTCTTCCCACTTCATTTCCCGAAAGGACGCAGCCGCTTTGGGGCTCTGTTGCGCACGCTCCCTGCCAGCCTCCGTCGCCCCGACGACGCCACCCGTGAAAGCAGCCAACGCGACTGTCACGGTGCAAGCCGTGCGCAATGACCAAGCTCTTGAACTCATTGTCACGTCCTTGGAGAGAGGCCGTCGGCAAGGGACAGCCGGTAGGCTCGGTACCCGGGGCCCAGACTGGCGACCCACCCGCCGAGCAAGAGGCCAGCGAGCAGGATCACCTCATCCTGGCCCGGCCGATGAAGGTGAAGCGCGATGCCGAAGTGCGACGCGGACCAGTCGCCGAGCAGCAAGACGGCAAGAGCCGACAGCACGAAGCCCAGGAAGACACCGCTCGCGGTGATCAGGCCGCCTTCGAGGGCCAGCAGCAGCAGGACTTGGCGAGGCCCCGCGCCCACGGCGCGAAGAATGGCGAGTTCGCGACGACGCTCATTCAAGCCGGCAAGGATGACGGCCACCAGGCCAGCCATGCTGACAATCGCCACGAGCAGGCTCATCGCCAGCAAGGCCTTCTCGCCGATTCCGACGACGTCCCACAACTCGTCGAGCGCGACGCCCGGCAAAATCGCCATGAGCGGTTCGCCGTCGTACTCGGACACATAGCGCTGGACGCCGAACACCGCGGCCCTGCTCTTGAGTCCGATCAGCGCCGCGGTCACATTCTTCGGCGTGAGATCGTGCTGCATCACCTGATCGGCAGGGACCGACGTGCCGGGAATCGGCGCGCCCGCGACCCAATCCAGGTGAATGGCCTCCATCGCCTCCAGGCTGATGTGCACGGACCGGTCGACCGGCGTACCGGTGGCTGCCAGCACGCCGACCACCGTGAACGGCTTGTCGGCATGGTCGTTCGCGGCGAACGCTCCGTCGCCGTGACTCAGGACGACGTGATCGCCCAACTTGTAGCGCAAGCGGGAAGCGACTTCCGATCCAATGACGGCGTCGAATACGCCTGAAAAGCGCTTGCCTTCCGCCATCGTCAGCGATTGATGGTCGCCGTACTGGAAGTGGTCGAAATAGTCTCCCGTGGTGGCCACGACGGGAAAGCCGCGGTGCGAGTCGCCCAGGGAGAGAGGCACGATCCACGCGACAGCGCGGCTCTTGGCAATGGCCTGGACGCTGCTCCAACGGATGTTGTTCGTGGCGCCGCCGATGCGAAAGACGGAATAGAGCAACAGCTGGACGCTGCCCGTTCGCGCACCGACGATGAGGTCGGTGCCAGAGACCGACTGCGAGAAGTTCTCGTGCACGTCGCTGCGAATGCGTTCGATGCCGAGCAGCAGAAACGTCGACAGCGCAATCGAGGACATGACGAGCGACAGGACGAACCGGCGGTTCCAGGCGCTTCGCACAGCCAGTGACAGCAGCTCGCTCACGCGCTCGCCTCTTCGCGAATCGAACTCGCTCGATTGAGCAAGCGGAGATCGATATGTCGCGTGAACCGATCTGCCAGGCGCGCGTCGTGGCTGACGAAGACCAAGGCACTGCCGGCCTCAGCGCATGCCGTCAATAGCACGCGCATGAATGATTCCCGCACAGCCTCGTCGAGAGCCGACGTCGGCTCATCGGCAATGATCAGCGCAGGCTGGCCGATGAGTGCCCGTGCGGCCGCGACCCGCTGTTGCTGACCGACCGAGAGCGTGGACGCGGCGCGCGCCGCCTGCTCCTTGCCAAGCCCCATTTGCGCCAACAGATCCCTGGCTCGAACGGCAGCGCTGCTGCCTTGGTCGCCGGCGCGTGCCGCCCGGGTTCTCGAGAAGCGGCACGGCAACAAGACGTTGTCGAGGACCGAAAGGTAGGGCAGCAGATTGAATTGCTGGAAGATGTAACCGACGTGATCGGCGCGGACGTGGTCGCGCGCAGCGGATGACATCGTTGCCCAATCGTGCCCATCCAATGCCACGACGCCTTCGTTGGCAACCAGCACACCTGCGATGAGCGAAAGCAGGGTGGTCTTGCCGCAGCCGCTGGGTCCTTTTACGAAGACGTGCTCGCCGGCACCGACTGCAAAATGGTCGATCAAGATGGCGTCTTCGATCGCTCCCGGGTAGCGAAACCGCGCGCCGCGCAGCGACACCGCATCCACGGCGCCGACGCGAGCGATCGGCGCGGCGCGATTTGCGTCGAGGCTCATGCCCTAGCTCGCCTTGCGACTCAGCGGGACGCTGTGCTGTGGACTGCGCAAATCCCGCTTGAATTGGCCCTTCTCTGTCGCCACGTCGACGTCGAGGAGGCGCAATTTCGGATAGGCCTCGAAGAGTCCCAGGTCCAGTGTGGTCAGCTTGTCCGGATGGGCACAGTCGAACTCGAAGCTTGCGTCGAGATCTGCGTGCTCTTCCGTCGCGCCCGGGACGGCGGGCTGGAAGATGGCCGACTCAGCCTGCCCTTTGATCAACGTACAAGCGGCTGCCGGATTCGGGCGAAATAGCCGCCCTGGGGCGCGCATCGTGGCTTGCAAGGCATCGACCGCGCGCCGTTGCTCAGGTGTGTTGGGCCGGTGCTCGAAACCGATCAGGCTGTCGAGCGGCGCCTCCAGTGAAATGCTGAGCGTCCTGTCCTGCAGCGCAACGCCAAGTTTGGCAACGCCATGCACATGCGCGTGTTGATGAACGGTGGCCGTCGAGGACTGAGCCAGCGCGACGTCGGGAAATGCGCTTGAGATCGCCACGAAAGCAGCCGCGAACACAATGTGGCGGACTTGGACCTGGCCGCCTTCCGCGATGTGTGAAGCGCGCCAAGAAAGCGACTGGAAAGACGGGCATTCCGTGCGCAAATGGCTGAGACAGACCATTGCGGCCTCCTCTGAACATGACAAGCAATCTCGCCCGGTTGACGCTTGTGCGTCGGTCAGGCGAGTTCGTTGATCTGAATGTCAGAGGAGAGGGGGGCCGCGATTGCGCGGCGAGACGAGAGAGACGTCGGCACCCGCGAGGAGCGGTTCAGAAGTGAAGTGAAAAGCGAGTCCCGTCAGCAGGACCGGTGCCGTGACTTCGGACTTTGCAACGCCGCCGATCTGGGCGAACGCCAGACATTCCAGGCAATGGTCACCGTCCGCGGGCGCCTTCTGGCAGCTCAGCGTCTCTTTGGCAAGATGGCTGTACTCGTGGCGCAACTCGCCCTGCTGGGCAAAGACCAGCAGCAGCGGCAGCAACAGCGCCCAAGAAAGCTTTCGCACGGAAGCAAACATGCAGCCATATCGTGCCACAGCTTTGAACAAACCGACAACCTCTCCACCTTTCGCGCTGGGTCGCCGTGATGCGTCCATCGGTTGCGCGTGTCGTCGGTCACGCGCCGCGCACGAGAATCTCGAGGTCGAATGCGTGCTCGCCACCGCACCAGGGCCTTGAATGACCGTTCTCCTTTTGTCGTTTGCGACTTTCATTTCCACGATGGCCGGCGGTCTGCTGGCGCTACGGCATCGCACGAGGCTGCGATACATGCTCAGCTTCACGGCCGGTGTGCTTCTGGGTGTCGTCAGCTTCGAGGTGCTTCCGGAAATCTTCGAGCTGGCGCAGCAGCACGCCATGGATGCCACCGGAGCGATGGTCGCGCTGGTGGTGGGTTTTCTGTTCTTTCACAGCGTCGAGAAGTTTGTCCTTCTCCACCATGCCCACGAAGAGGACTATGCCGAACACCGGCACCCTCAGTTGGGTGTCCTGTCGGCACTCGCGTTGATCGGGCACAGCCTGCTCGATGGCGTGGGAATTGGCTTGGCATTCCAAGTGTCCCCAGCCGTAGGCTTGTCGGTTGCGATCGCGGTCATCGCGCATGACTTCTGCGACGGCCTCAACACTGTCGGGCTGATGCTGACGCATCGCAACACGAAGCAACTCTCGGCGACGATGCTTGTCTTGGATGCTAGTGCACCGATGATTGGTGCAGCCTCCACGCTGTTCTTCCAGGTGCCGGTCTCCGCGCTCATCGTCTACCTGGGGTTCTTTGCCGGATTCCTGCTCTATATCGGCGTTTCCGACATCCTACCGGAGGCGCATTCGAACGCGAACAAAACCACTTCGATACGGCTTATCTCACTGAGTTGCGTCGGCGCTGCCTTCATTTTTGCAGTGAGTGTCTTTGCGCGATAGATAGGTCGGCGACGCCTCGAGGGACTTTCCAAAGCAGCCGTTGCGAGCGTCCGGTATTGGCCGGGTCCGGGTGCACGCGGACGGCCGCTGTCTGGCTGGTCGTCGCGCACGGCAGGTCTCGGGCAAGTCGATTGGCACCGGCAGTGCCGGCGGTCGACCCTTTGCTGCCCTTCTTCCCGCGGCGGCGAACGACAGCAATGCAGGGCGGATTCAACCGGTCGGTGCAACACACTAACCACTGCTCAGGCAGAAGGAG
>DAIMIM010000075.1:0-11087 GCA_036722755.1 Caldimonas sp.
GCCACGGCATGGGCCCGTGCATGCTGCACAACCCGAGCTACGACTTCAACGACGATCTGATACCTCTCGGCGGCTCGCTCTGGGTGCGTCTGGCGGAGGCCTGGCTGGGGAAATGAAGCCCCCACACTCCCTTCGTTCGCTGCCCCCCGAGGGGGCGCGGCCGGGCTTGCGACGGCCCGGCGCCCGGCCGAAGCCCCCACGCTCTCTTCGTTCGCTGCCCCCCGAGGGGGTTCGGCCGGGCTTGGGACGGCCCGGCGCCCGGCCGATCCGCGCTCGACCGTGACGTCGCAGTATTTCGCGCAGACCTACGCCGAAGCACGCGACAAGTTCTTCAACGCGGCGCGCCTGCGCGGTCTCGGCGTCGAGACGCACGTGCATCCGCTGCCGGGCCGGGATGGCGAGATGCTGGCGATGGACGTCGCTCGCGACGGCCCACGCAACGCCACGTCGGTTCTCGTCATCAGCAGCGCCTGCCACGGCGTCGAAGGCTTCTGCGGCTCCGGCGTGCAGGGTGCGCTGCTCGAAGACGCCGCCTGGCACCAGGCTGCACACGATGCCGGCGTCGCCGTGCTCTACATCCACGCGCTCAACCCCTATGGATTTTCGTGGTGGCGCCGCACCACCCACGAGAACGTCGACCTCAATCGCAATTTCCGCGACTTCAGCATCGGGGCGCAGCGCAACGCCGCCTACGACGAGCTCGCGTCGCTGATCGTTCCCGAAGCCTGGCCACCCGACCAGGCGACCGTGATCGCGCTCGACCGCTTCGTCGCCGAACGCGGCGAGCGCGCGTTGCAGCAGGCCATCTCCGGCGGCCAGTACCACCATCCCGACGGCCTCTTCTTCGGCGGCACGGCGCCGACCTGGAGCAATCAGACCTTGCGCCAGGTACTCCGCGATCACGCCACCCGCTGCACCCGGCTCGCCTGGATCGATCTGCACACAGGCCTCGGCCCGAACGGCCATGGCGAACGCATCTTCGCCTGCGACGACGATGCGGCCGCCTTCGCCCGCGCCAGGGCCTGGTGGGGCGACATCACGTCGATCTACGACGGTTCGTCGACGTCGGCTCTGCTCACCGGCATGATGTGGCTCGCCGCCTACGAGGAATGTGCGCAGGCCGAGTACACCGGCGTGGCCCTCGAGTACGGCACCAAGCCGCAGCGCGAGGTGATCGAGGCACTGCGCGCCGACCAGTGGCTCGAGAACCATCCCGATGCAGACGCGGCGACGCGGCACGCCATCAAGCAGCAGGTCCGCGACGCCTTCTACACCGACACCGACGCCTGGAAGGACCAGATCGTCGCTCAGGGAGTCGACGCCGCGTTCGCCGCCATCCGCGGTCTCTCGTCGGCGCCATGAGCGAACGATGACGGCGGCGATCGCCGGGCCTTGCGACCGCGGCGTCGCGACATCGGTCCGCGCGAACGAGAGCAGCCAGGAAACAACGCATCCGCGCGGAACGCTGGCCGCGACCATCCTCGGCTCGAGCTTGGCCTTCATCGACGGCTCGGTCGTCAACGTCGGCCTTCCTGCCATCGAGCGCGACCTCGGCGCGAACGGCGCCTCGATCCCGTGGCTCATCAACGCCTACTTGCTGCCGCTCGGCGCCCTGGTGCTGTTCGGCGGCGTCGCCGGCGATCGTTGGGGACGCAAGCGCACGTTTCTTGCCGGCATGCTCGTCTTCGCGCTGGCCTCGCTCGGTTGTTCGCTCGCGCCCGGCTTCGGCTGGCTGCTCGGTGCCCGCGTCATGCAAGGAATCGGCGCCGCCTTTCTCATGCCGGCGAGCCTGGCCGTGATCGGCGCGGCGTTCGATGGCGAGGCCCGCGGCCGCGCGGTCGGCACCTGGGCCGCGGCGGGTGCGATCACCGGCGCGATCGGCCCGCTCGCCGGTGGCTGGCTGATCGATGCCGTCGGCTGGCGCTCGATCTTTCTCATCAACCTGCCGATCGCCGCTGTCGCAGCGTGGCTGGCCTGGCGCTATGTCACCGAAAGCCGCAGCGGCGATGCCGCGCCGCTCGATTGGGGCGGCGCCCTGCTGGCGACAGCCGGCCTGGCGCTGGTGACGGTGGCGCTGACCGCATCCGCCGGCCAGAGCGGCCTGGACAACGGGGCGGCGGGCAACAACGCGGGTGCCGGCACATCCGCCGGCGGATGGGGACTCGCCGCGGCTGGCGGTGCCGCCGGGCTCGCCCTGCTGATCGGCTTCGTCGTCCTGCAGGCCAGGCGCGGCGACCGCGCCATGATGCCGCTCTCGCTCTTCGGCACGCGCACCTTCGTCGGCGTCACGCTGCTCACGCTGTTTCTCTACGCAGCCCTCGGCGGCATGATGGTCTTGCTGCCCTATCTGTTGATCGAACGCGGCGGCTACTCGGCCGCAGGCGCCGGCGCGGCGCTGTTGCCATTGCCGATCGCCATCGGCCTGGGCTCGCGTGCTGCCGGCCGTCTGGCCGAGCGCGTCGGCGCGCGATGGCTGCTGACGATCGGCCCGTGCATCGTCGGCGCAGGCTTCGCCCTGTTCCTGCGCGCCGGACCGGGCGCGTACGGCTATGCGAGCGTCGTCCTGCCGGCGCTGGCCTTGCTCGCCTGCGGCCTCACGCTCAGCGTCGCGCCGCTGACCGCCGCCGTCATGGCTGCGGTCGATGCCGCACACGTCGGCTCGGCCTCCGGCGTGAACAATGCGGTCGCCCGCATCGCCGGCCTGCTGGCGACAGCGCTGCTCGGCTTCGTGATCGCCGGCGGCGCGGGCGAGGCGCGTTTCATCGCCGCGTTCCACGCTGCGGCGGTCGTCGGATGCGGGTTGTCGTTGCTCGCCGGTTTCTCGGCATTCGCCCTTGTCAGGGACAACGGCAACCGGCCGACCCGTGCATCCCCGCACGGAAAGTCAACATAATCTCCTCGATCAGAACGGCCTGCGCGGGCGGGCGCCGCTGGCGCGGACAAGACAAGGAAGCAGACATGAACAGATCCTCGCGGCTCCTCCTGGGACTGGCGATCGCCGCGACGGCGACGCAGGTCTCGGCCCAGGTACGCTTTTACGAGCAAGACAATTTCCGCGGCCGCTCGTTCACCGCGGAGCGGCCGGTCGGCGACTTCAGCCACTTCGGCTTCAACGACAAGGCGTCGTCAGCGATCGTTCGTGGCGGCCGCTGGCAGCTGTGCGACGACGCCCGGTTCGGTGGTCACTGCATCGTTCTGGCGCCGGGCCGCTACCCGTCGTTGAGCGCCATGGGCATGAACGACCGGGTGTCCTCCGCGCGCCGCGCCGGGCCGCCCGGGCAGCCTCCAGGCGCGCGCTGATCGAGCCGCCATGTCATTCGATCTCGTCATCTTCGGCGGCACCGGCGACCTGGCCTGGCGCAAGCTCATGCCGGCCGTCTTCCAGGCGTATCGCCACGGCAACCTTCCGCAAGGCGGCCGCATCCTCGCCGTCTCACGGCAAGACCTCACCGACGACGCCTATCGCGCCTGGGTCAAGGATCGCTTCCAGCAGGTCGATGACGCGAAGCGCCCGAGCGACGACGAATTCGCCAAGTTCGCGGCGATGCTGCAATACGTCAAGCTCGATCTGTCGCAGGCGGCCGACTACGGGCGGCTGAAAAGCTGGCTGGCGGAGCGGCCGGGCGGCCCGGCCGACGTCGTCGTCATGTACCTTGCGACGAGCCCCGATCTCTTCACCACCGTCTGCACGCAACTCGGCGCGACCGGCCTCAATGCGCGCAACGTCCGCGTCGTGCTCGAAAAGCCGCTCGGCCACGACCTCGAGAGCGCCCAGGAGATCAACCGGGTCGTGCGCTCGGTGTTTCGCGAGGAGCAGGCCTTTCGCATCGATCACTATCTCGGCAAGCCGTCGGTGCAGAACCTGATGGCGCTGCGCTTCGGCAACGTGCTGTTCGAGCCGCTCTGGCGGCGCGAATCGATCGCCAACATCCAGATCACGCTCGCCGAGTCGATCGGCGTCGAGACCCGGGGCGATTTCTACAGCCGCACCGGCGCGCTGCGCGACATGATCCAGAACCACGCGCTGCAGCTGCTGACGATGATCGCGATGGAGCCGCCATCGCGCAACGACGCCGATGCGATCCGCGACGAGAAGCTGAAGGTGTTGCGCTCGCTCAAGCCGTTCGACGCTTCCAGCGTCGTGCGCGACGTCGTGCGCGGCCAGTACCGGGCCGGCAACATCGACGGCAAGCCCGTGGTCGGCTTTCTCGAGGAAGACAAGGTGCCTGCCGGCAGCCGCACCGAGACCTTCGTCGCCCTGCGCACTGAGGTGCTCAACTGGCGCTGGGCGTCGGTGCCGTTCTACCTGCGCACCGGCAAGCGCCTCGGCGACCGCGACGCGCAGATCGTCATCAACTTCCGGCCGACGCCGCACAACATCTTTGCGGGCTTCAACCAGCCGAACAAGCTCGTCATCAACCTCCAGCCCGAAGACGGCCTCGAGTTGCACCTGCTCGCCGCCAAGGGCACTGGCCAGGCCGAGGCACTGTCGCCGGTCTCGCTCGATCTCGACTTCGACAAGGCCTTCGCCGAAAACCGCGTCGGCGCCTACGAGCGCCTGCTGCTCGACGTCATCGCCGGGCGATTGAACCTGTTCGTGCGCAGCGACGAGCAGGAGGAAGCCTGGCGCTGGGTCGAGCCGATCATCGACAACTGGAAGGCCGACGATGCCGGCCCGCGCGTGTACAGCGCCGGCACCTGGGGCCCGGCCGCCGCGAGCGCGCTGGTGGCGAGGGATGACTACGCGTGGTCCGAGGAGCAGTGACGCTGCGCTCGATCACCGCGCGGCGCCAGCGCGGTTTCTGGCCGCAGTAGGCCGCAGCGGGAAGACCCCCTACTTCGAATCGAGGCCGCGAATCGGCCTCTTGTCCGGGCCGGTCGGCGGAATCTCGACGATCTTCTCGTCGGTCGCAGCCTCCTTGTAGCTGCCGGGCTGCTTGCTGGCTTTCTTCTCCGAATCGTTCAGTGCGTCGCGCTGTTTCTGCGACGGCGACGCGGTGCGCGTGGGCGAGTTGCTCATGGCGTGTTCCTGGCGGATGCCGCCTGTCGGCAGCGAAGAACACTAGTGGAGGCCAGAGCGCGCGCCGTGACGAGCCGTCAAGGGCGCGTCGTCGTGTGGGAATCCGCTGGCAGACGCGCGCCCGGCGATGCTCAACACTCCGCAACCGGACTCCTCGGGCTTCGAGAACTTCGCATGCGCAACGACACCAGGCCAGCCGGACCCAGGCACCTTTCAATGATCCGCGGCTTTCATCTCGCCGACGCCTTCACGCTGGCCAACGCCGCCTGCGGCGTCGCCGGCATGCTGATGGCGATGCGCTTTCTGGTGACGCACGATACGGCCGACCTGCTCTTCGCCGCCGCGTTCGCCCCGGCGGCATTCGTCTTCGACGTTCTCGATGGCCGCGTCGCCCGCTGGCGGCAGACGTCGTCGGCGCTCGGGCGCGAGCTCGACTCGCTGGCCGACGTCATCTCGTTCGGCGTCGCGCCGGCCGCGCTCGGCTTCGCCTGTGGGCTGTCGGGACTGTGCGACGCGCTCTTGCTCGTCTACTTCGTCTGCTGCGGCGTCTCCCGCCTGGCGCGCTACAACGTCACGGCGGAAAGCCTGTCCGCAGGTAGCGACAAGGTCGCCTACTTCGAAGGAACACCGATCCCGACCAGCGTGCTGCTCACCGCCGTGCTCGCTGTCGCGGCATGGCAGGGACGCATCGGCGACACGATCTACGGCGGGGTGTGGCCCCTACCCGCCGGCGGCCTGCATCCGCTCGCGCTGCTGTTCGCGCTCTCCGGGACCCTGATGGTCAGCAAGACGCTGCGCATCCCGAAGCTGTGACCGGCAGGGCGGTCAGCGCCCGTCGCGACGCGTCGCCGCGCGATGGATGATGTCGCTCGCCTGCATCTCGGTCGCCACCGAGCGATCGAGCGTCGAGCGCGACAGGCCCGAGCGGTCGTAGTGGATGTTCTCGTACAGCTCGGCAGCACCGGGGTGGGCGCCGAGGATCGCCTCGAGAGCCGGCTCGGGGATCGGCGCAGCGAGCGCCGCCGTGAGCTGGCGCACCAGGGCGCGGTATTGATCGGCGCCGATCGGCGCCGGGCTGGCCTCGACCCGGTCGAGCAACCGGGCCAGTGCGATCAGTGTCTCGATCCGCGATTGCAGCGATTCGGTGTGCGGGGCATTCATGGCGTCGTCCTTCGTGCCTCGCTCGGGCGAGGCCGTCGGATCCAGCTGGGGCCCGACTGGCGACATTCAAGCCGCACGCCGCGGCGCACCCGGGCCAGGCCGGCGGGGAACGCCAGCGGGCGACGCTAGCGGGAGGCGAGCGCCGCCGGCCCCTGCCAGTCGCCGCCAAGCGCCTTGATGAGGAAGACCGCCGTGAGCAGGCGCTGGCCGTCGAGCTGCGCCGAGAGACGCTCGGCCGCGAGCAGCGACTGCTGCGCGGTGATGACGTCGAGATAGGTCGTGGCGCCGCCTTCGTAGCGGGCGTTGGCGAGGTCGAGCACCTGCCGCGCCGTGATCGCGGCGACACGCGCCTGCGCGTCGGCGCGCTCGAGCGCGGCCAGGCCAGTGATGCCGTCCTCGACCTCCTGCATCGCAGTGAGCACGACGCGCCGGTAGTTGCCGACCGTCGCGTCGTAGTTGGCCCTGGCCACGTCGACGTTCGCGCCGATGCGGCCGGCGCTGAAGAGAGGCTGCGTCACCGACGCGCCGAGCGACCAGAACAGCGCCGGCGCATTGAAGAGATTCGCCAGGTCGTTGCTCTCGAAGCCGACGCCGGGCGCGAGCAGGATGCTCGGGAAGTAGACCGCCTTGGCGACGCCGATCTGCGCATTCGCGGCGGCCATGGCCCGCTCGGCCGACGCGACGTCGGGCCGGCGCTGCAGGACATCCGAAGGCACGCCGAGCGGTACGGGCGGCGGCGTCAGCTCGGCGATCTCCGGGCCGAGCGCGAACGTCGGCGCCGGCGTGCCGGCGAGCGTGGCGATCGCGTGCTCGAAGCCGTCGCGCTGGCGACGCAGCACGTCGACCTGCGTCAGCGTCGTGTCGAGGAGCGCCTGTTGCTGGGCGACATCGAGGCCCGACGCGGCGCCCAGGTCGTGCCGGGTGCTGACGAAATCGAGCGAACGGCGCTGCAGCGCGATCGAGCGGGCCAGGACATCGAGCTCGATGTCCGTCGCGCGCAGGTTGAAGTAGGCGGTCGCCAGGTCGGTGCCGACGAGCAGCCGGACGTTCTCGAGGTCGGCCGCGGATTGCTCCGCACTCGCCTCCGCGCTCTCCACGTTGCGACGGATGCGCCCGGCGATGTCGACCTCGTAGCCGACCGACAGTGACGGCAGGAAATCGTTCTGCACGGTCGCGAAGTTGGGCGCCGCATAGTTGCTGAGCGGCCGATCGGCCGAGACGCGCTGCCGGGCGCCGCGGATGCCGATGCTCGCGCTCGGCAGCAGCGCGCCCGAGTTGACGCGCACGCTCGCTCGCGCCTGCTCGAGGCGGGCGATGGCGATCGCCAGGCTCGGGCTTTGCGCCAGCGCCTGCTGCTGCAGTCCATCGAGCCGTGCATCGCCGAAGCGCTGCCACCACGGGCCCTTCGGCGCCGTGTCGTCGGGCGCGCCGGCACGCCAGGGCGATTCGACCTTCCAGGCCGCCGGCATCTCGACCTTCGGCCGGACATAGTCGGGGCCGACCGCACAGCCGGCGAGGACGACGGCGAGCCACAGCGGCGCGCTGGCGGCGCGGGCAAGCGGCCGCTTCACGGCATCGTCTTCGCAGGGCCCGACGTGGCGCGCGCACCCGCCGCAGGACCCGAGGCGGCACCTCCGGCGAGCTCGTCGGTCGAGGCGCTGACCGTCACCACATCGCCCTCGGCGAGCGAGTCGGACGGGTTGACGACGAGCCGGTCGCGGTCGCCGATGCCGTCGAGCACCTCGATCGCGTCGCCGAGGTTGCGGCCGAGCGTCACCGGCTTCAGCCGGACCCGGCTCGACGCATCGACCGTGGCGACGCGCATGCCTTCGCCGCGGAACAGCAGCACGTTGGGCGGCACGACGAGCGTCGGATTCGCGGCCAGCGGCAGCGACACCTGCACGTAGGCGCCCGGCAGGAGCGCGCCGTCCTTGTTGCGCAGCGTGATCTCGACCTGCATGGTCCGTGTCGCGGCGTCGATCGAGGCGGCCGTGCGCGCGATCTCGCCGTCGAAGGCCCGGCCGCGCAGCTCCGCTTGCGAGACCACGACCTTCTGCCCGGGCCGCACCAGCTGCGCATACGACTGCGGCACGTTGACGTAGACGCGCAGCGGATCCATCTGCGTCAGCACGAAGAGCGTGCGGCCGCCGGAATCGATGAGGTCGCCGACGTCGACATTGCGCCGCGTGATGACGCCGGAAAACGGCGCGGTGATCCGCGTGAAGCCCTGCAGCTGGCGCAGCCGTTGCACGTTGGCGTCGGCAGCCGCCACGTTGGCCTGGGCCTGCGAGACGCCGCTGCGCCGCTCGTCCAGCTCCTGCTGGGACACGACGTCTTTCTTGCGCAGCGCCTCCCACCGATCGGCTGTGCTCCTGGCGAGGCCGAGACTGGCGGCTGTCTGGTTGCGCGCGGCGACGGCCTGCGACAGTTGCTGGTCGATCTCGGGCGATTCGATCTCGGCGAGCAGCTCGCCCTTCTCGACATGCGCGCCGATGTCCTTGGTCCAGCGCTTGACGTAGCCGCTCGATCGCGCCGCGATCGGCGACTGCTGGAAGCCCTGCAAGCTGCCTGGCAGGGCCAGCGTCTGGCCCGACGAGGTCGTCCTGGCACGCGTCGTCTTGACGTACTGCACGGCGTGGCTGTTCGCGTCCGACTCGAGCACCTTGGCGTTGGCGATCCGGCTGACGATGGTGCGCCCGGCGCCGAGCACCAGCAGGACAGCGACGACGATCACCGCGATCTTGCCGCCGCGCATGACGCGCTTGCGCTCGGCCGGGCTCGGCGCTGGCGCTGGCGTCGGCGCCGACGCGGGGGCGCGATTCGAATCGCTCATGAACTCAACCTCCGGCCGCCGGGCTCGACGTGAGCGGCCCGTGCCGCGCAGCCTTGCGGCGTTGCTGGCGACGTGCCAGCCGATCGTGGATACCGGCGTAGACGACCGGAACGAAAAGCAGCGTCGAGGCCGTCGCGAACACCAGGCCGCCGATCACGGCGCGGCCGAGCGGCGCGTTCTGCTCGGCGCCCTCGCCGAGGCCGAGCGCCATCGGGATCATGCCGATGATCATCGCCAGCGCCGTCATCAGCACCGGGCGGATCCGCGTCGAGCCGGCATCGAGCGCGGCCACCGCCGGCGATGCGCCTTCGTCGCGGCGCTGCCGCGCGAAGGAGATGAGCAGGATGCTGTTGGCCGTGGCCACGCCCATTGTCATGATCGCGCCGGTGAGGGCCGGAACCGAGAGCGTCGTGCCGGTGATGAGCAGCATCCAGGCGATGCCGGCCAGCGCCGAGGGCAGCGCGGCG
The DNA here is from genome assembly GCA_036722755.1 of Caldimonas sp. Lineage (GTDB taxonomy): Bacteria > Pseudomonadota > Gammaproteobacteria > Burkholderiales > Burkholderiaceae_C > Schlegelella_A. The sequence continues at coordinate 9,482 of DAIMIM010000075.1, forward strand.
ACGATGACGAGCGCGTCGATCCAGGATTGGAAATTGACGACGACGAGCAGGTAGACCAGCACGATCGCCATGGCCAAGCCGACGCCGAGGCCGACGAACGAGGCCTTCATCGTCTGCACCTGGCCGCGCACGACGACCTGGCTTGCGCGCGGCAAGGTGGGACGGACCTCGTCGACGAGGCCCTGCACCTTCGAGGCGACGCTCGCGAGATCGGTGCCCTGCACGCTCGCATACACGTCGATGGCGGGCAGGATGTTGTAGCGCGAGACGACCGCCGGCTGGCGTGCCTGCGTCGCCTCGACCACGTTGCCGAGCAGCTGCGGTGGCGTCGACGTACCGTTGCTTGCGGCCACCGGGACGCTGAGCAGCGAATCCATCGAGTCGACCCGGTATTGCGGCGCCTGCACGGCGATCGAATAGACGATGCCGTTTTGCGGGTTGAGCCAGAACGCCGGCGACGTCTGCGAGCTGCCCGAGAGCGTGACCAGCACGTTCTGGCCGACGTTCTGCGCCGACAAGCCCATCTGCTGCAGCTTCGTGCGGTCCATCTGCAGGTTCACGGCGGGTGCGTCGAGGCGCTGATGGACATGCACATCGACGGCGCCCGGGATCATCTGCATCTTCTTCACCAGGCCGGCGGCGATGGTGGCATTGGTCGCCATGTCGTTGCCGGTGAACTGCACGTCGATGGCGGCAGGCAGGCCGAAATTCAGGATCTGCGTGACGATGTCGGCCGGCTGGAAGAAGAACTCGACGCCCGGAAACCGCTTGGGCAGCTCGCTGCGCAGCAAGGTCACGAACTCGGCGGTCGGCCGATGTCCCTCCTTGAGCGACAGCGAGATCTCGCCGTCGAGCGTGCCGATGGTTCCGGCGTTGCTGTACGACAGGTTGATGCCGCTGTTCGGCACGCCGAGGTTGTCGAGAATGGTCTCGAGCTCGTCTTTCGGCACGAGCTCGCGGATCGCGGCTTCCACTTGATCGGCGACGCGTGCGGTTTCCTCGATGCGCGTGCCCGTCGCCGTGCGCATGTGCAGGCGGATCTGGCCGGCGTCGACGGTCGGGAAGAAATCGCGGCCGAGCACCGGGTACAGCAGGCAGGACAGAACGCAGAACGCGAGGAAGACGCCGCCGAAGACGCCGCGATTTTCGAGCAGGGACGACAACGCGATGGTGTAGGCGGCGCGAACGCGCTCGAACTGGCGATCGAATGCCAGGTAGACGCGCTGGAGCGCGTTCGGCGTGGCCGACCGTTGCGCGCCATCGCCGTGCGAGCCGCGCATCAGCAGCATCACCAGCGTCGGCACCAACGTTCTCGACAGGAAATACGACGCGACCATCGCGAAGACGACGGCTTCGGCGAGCGGCACGAACAGGAAGCGCGCCACGCCGGTGAGAAAAAACATCGGCACGAAGACGATGCAGACCACGAGCGTCGAGACGAACGCCGGCACGCCGATCTCGCCGGCGCCGACGATGATGGCTTCTTCGAGCGGCTTGCCGAGATGCAGGTGTCGCTCGATGTTCTCGATCGTGACGATGGCCTGGTCGACCAGGATGCCGACCGAGAGCGCGAGGCCGCCGAGCGTCATCAGGTTGAGCGTCTCGC
>DAIMIM010000076.1:0-10451 GCA_036722755.1 Caldimonas sp.
AGGACATGAACGGAGCCGGTCGCCCGACACCCTCGGCAGCCACGCGGCGGCACGGGGAGTTCGATACGTTTGAATGCGGCTCGGTATCAGGCGGTCGCTTCCTCGAGCAGGCCGCGGCCCTTGAGCATCGGCCCCGGCGTCGGCGCACGACCGCGAAACGACCGGTATGCCGCGGTCGGCTCGATCGAGTTGCCCGACGAGTAGATGAAGCGCACGAGCCGCTTGGCCGTGGCCGCATCGAACGGATTGCCGGCCTCGACGAAAGCGTCGAAGCCGTCTGCATCGAGCACCTCTGCCCACAGGTAGACGTAGTAGCCAGCAGCGTAGCCCGAGCCACCGAACAGATGCTGGAAGTGCGTGAGACGATGGTTCAGCCCGACCCCGGGCGGCAAGCCGATCTTGTCGAGTTCGGCACGCTCGAAGGCGACGACGTCGCCGACCGGAGCATTGCGCTGCGCATGCACGGCCATGTCGACGAGCGCGGAGGCCGTGTAGCGCACCGTCTCGTAGCCCTGGTTGAAATGGCGCGCCGCGTGGAGCTTGTCGATCAACGCATCGGGAATCGGCGCACCGGTGAGGTGGTGTCGCGCGTGGCGCTTCAGCACCTCCGGCTCCTCGAGCCAGTGCTCGAACAGCTGTGACGGCAGCTCGACGAAATCGCGCAGCACATTGGTGCCGGACAGTCGCTCGTAGGTGACGTTCGAGAGCAGCCCGTGCAGGCCGTGGCCGAATTCGTGGAACAGCGTGCGCGCGTCGTCGAAGCTCAGCAAGGTCGGCTGGCCCGGCGCACCCTTGGCGAAGTTGTTGTTGTTGACGACGATGGGCAGCACCGCCGCATCGCCGTTGCCGCCGTTCCTCGACTGCGACCGGTACTCGCTCATCCAGGCGCCGCTGCGCTTGGTCGGCCGGGCGAAGTTGTCGTGCAGGAACAGGCCGATCGGCTGGCCGTTCTCGCCCTGCACTTCGTAGACCTTGACGTCGGGGTGATAGACCGCGATCTCCGGCTTCGGCACGAAGCGCAGGCCGAACAGGCGCTCGGCGCAATCGAACGCCGCTTCGGTCATGCGCTCGAGCGGGAAATAGGGCTTGATCTCCGCCTCGTCGAGATCGAAGCGCTCGACGCGCACTTTTTCCGCGTAGAAGCGCCAGTCCCAGGTTTCGATCGTCGTCGGCTCGCCGCGCGAGCGCGCGACCTTCTCGAGCGCCTCGCGCTCGACGATGGCCCGCGCCTTGGCCGGCGCCCAGACCTGCATCAGCAGCGACGTCACCGCCTCCTGCGTGCCGGCCATGGTGTCGGCCAGCGCGTAGTCGGCGTACGACGCATCGCCGTGCAGGCGCGCCTGCTCGAGGCGCAAGGCCAGGATCTCGGCGGCCACGGCCCGGTTGTCGCTCGCGCCGTCGTGCTCGCCGCGCGAGGTCCACGCGCGCCAGGCCTGCTCGCGCAGATCGCGCCGCCCGGAGAAGGTGAGAAAGGGAACGATGTGCGAGCGCGAGAGCGTGATCACGTGCGCATCGGCCAGGCCGCGGTCGCTGGCCGCCTGGCGCGCCGCAGCGCGAACGAAATCGGGCAGGCCGGCCAGATCGGCCTCGCTCGTCAGCACGAGCCGGTAGCCGGACTCGTCGGCAAGCACGTTCTGGCCGAAGCGCGTGGTCAGGTCGGCGAGCCGCTGCATGACCTCTGCATAGCGCTTCTGCGAGGCAGGCGCGAGCCGCGCTCCAGCACGGACAAAATCGATGTGGAAGCGTTCCAGCACGCGGATCTGCTCGCTGCTCAGCCGAAGCCCGGCGCGGCCTTCGTGCAGCACGTCGATTCGCGCGAACAGCTCGGGGTGCATCGAGACGCGGCTCCGGTGCGCCGCCATGAGCGGCGCCATCTGCCGCTCCACCGCCTGCAGCGCCGGCGAGGTTTCGCTCGACGTCAGGTTGTAGAACATGCCGCTGATCCGATCGAGCGAACGGCCGGCACGGTCGAGCGCCGCGATCGTGTTCGCGAAGCTCGGCGCGTCGGGCGAGCGGCCGATCGCGTCGATCTCCTCGAGATTGGCTTGCATCGCCCGCTCGAACGCGGGTGCGAAGTGCTCTGGGCGTACGTCGGCAAAGGGCGGAAGGCCGTAGGGTCCGGTCCAGGCTTGCAGCAGAGGATTGCTTGTGTTTGCGTTCATTTCTTGCGCTTCAGATCGTTCATGTCCTGCTCGTCGTAGCGACGGTTCTCGCACGCCGTCACGTAGGCATCCTTGGTGGCGTTCACGGCGTCGGCCTTGACGTTGAAGGCCGTGACCCTCGCTTGGTAGGCGTCGATTTTCTTGTCGCGATCGGCGACCTTCTCGTTGTACGCGGCAACCTGATCCGGTTCGGCCCGGTCGAGCGTCGCCATCTCGTCGGCAAGCTCGGTGCCGGAACGGGTAACGTCCTCGCGTTCGGTCGCGATCGTCGCCTTTTCCTTGAGGGCGGCGTCGCTCTGGGTGCTCAATGCGCTCTTCTGCTTGACGCACTCACGCAACTGCGCCGGCGTCAGGATCGGGATGCGCTTGGGCGCCGACGCCGCGGCCGCGGCCTTGCGCGGGTTGTCGGCGGCATGGCCGGCGCTCGCAACGGCGATCAGGCCGAGCAGCATGGCGCCACGAAGAACGCCGGTGCAAAGGGTGGGACGCATGAGCGGTGAGACGGGTCGTGCAGAGCCGAGCATGGTACTAGCGCTCGTCCTAGCGCGCCTGTGTCCGCATGGTCACGAACTCCTCGGCGGCGGTCGGGTGAATGCCGAGGGTCGCATCGAACACGGCCTTGGTCGCACCTGCCTTCATCGCCACCGCGAAGCCCTGGATGGTCTCGCCGGCGTCGGCGCCGACCATGTGCAGGCCGACCACGCGGTCGTTGGCGTCGTCGACGACGAGCTTCATCAGCGTTCGCTCGCTGCTGCCCGACAAGGTGTGGCGCAACGGCTTGAAGTCGCTGCGGTAGACGCGGATCCGCTCGAACCGCCCGCGCGCCTCGGCTTCCGAAAAACCGATCGTGCCGATGTTCGGATGGGTGAAAACCGCCGTCGGGATGTGCGTGTAATCGACGTACCGGCCGCCTTCGCCGAAGAGGCCCTCGACCAGTGCCATCGCCTCGGCGATGGCGACTGGCGTCAGCTGCACGCGGTCGATCACGTCGCCCAGCGCGTAGATGCCGGCGACGTTGCTGCGGTAGCTCTCGTCGACGACGACCGCGCCATTCGGCGCGAGCTCGACGCCGAGCGCCTCGAGGCCGAGGCCGGCCGTGTTTGGCGCCCTGCCGGTCGCGTAGAGAACGGCGTCGGCCTCGAGCATGCTGCCGTCACCGCGTGTGACGACGATCGGCGAGGAAGCGCCGGCTTTCTGCAGTGACACAACCTGCGCCCCGACCCGGATGTCGACGCCCCTTTTCCGCATTTCGTCGGCAACGAAATCGCGGACCTCGTCGTCGAAGCCGCGCAGGATCTGCTCGCCGCGATAGAGCTGCGTCACCTTGCTGCCGAGGCCGCTGAAGATCGACGCGAACTCGCAGGCGATGTAGCCGCCGCCGATGACGACGAGGCGCTTCGGAAACTCGGCGAGGTCGAAGATCTCGTTTGAGCTGATGGCCAGCGTGCCGCCCGGCACGCCGGGCGGCACCGGCCAGCCGCCGGTGGCGACGACGATGCGCTCGGCGCGGTGGACGACGCCGCACACCTCGACCGCGCCGGGCCCGACGATGCGGGCTCGGCCGCGCAGCAGCGTCACGCCCGCCGCGTCGAGCAGGCCGGCGTAGATGCCATTGAGCCTGGAGATCTCGCGGGCGCGATTCGCCTTCAGCGTCGACCAGTCGAACGCAGGCGCGGCGTGCGACCAGCCGAAGCCGGCCGCCTCCTCGAAGCTCTCGGCGTAGTGCGCCGCGAAGCTGTAGAGCTTCTTCGGAATGCAGCCCAGATTGACGCAGGTGCCGCCGAGCGGCGCATCTTCGGCAACCGCCACGCGCACGCCGCGCTGCCCGGCCATGCGCGCGGCGCGCACGCCACCGCTGCCGGCGCCGATGATGAAGAGGTCGAAGACGTCCTGGGTCATTCGAAATGGCCGCGCCGACGAGGCGCGACTGCGGACGATACCTGTTGCGCCGCGGGACGCGCATTGGCAGACTCGCGCCACGCCAACGAAACCACCGGGAGCAGGCGATGCGCATCGTCAAATGGATCGTCGGGAGTCTGGTCGGCCTGATCTTGCTGCTCGTGGTCGTGGGCTTCTTCGTGCCTTCGGCCTTCGTGGTCACGCGATCGGCCGACATCGTCGCTCCGCCGGAGCGCATCTACGCACTGGTCGCCGGCCCGCGCAGCTGGCCGCAGTGGTCGGCCTGGAACAAGCGCGATCCGCAGATGCAGATCGACTACAGCGGGCCGCCCAGCGGCGCCGGTGCGAAGTGGGCGTGGAAGAGCAAGAGCCAGGGCGACGGCGTCATGACCTTCACCGCTGCGGATCCGGGCCGGCGGGTCGCGTACGACCTCTTCCTCCCCGACTTCGGCACCACCTCCGCCGGCGACTTCCGCTTCGAGCCGCAAGGCGCGTCGACCCACGTCACCTGGGCGATGAACGGCGACATGGGAAAGAACCCGGTGTATCACTGGATGGCGCTGGCCATGGACAGCATGATCGGCAAGGACTTCGTCGAAGGGCTGGCGGGGCTCAAGGCGATCGCGGAAAAGCCTTAACGCTCTGCCGTGCGGCGCATCAACCGAGGCCTTTGCGAAGCGCCTCGGCAACGACCGCATTGACGCCGCCGTCGTGACCGGCGCCGCGTTCGCGCAGCAGCGCCGCCAGGTCGCCCGGCAACTTGCAGGCAAACGGCACCAGGCCAGCGGCGGTGTCGAGGCGGCGCTGTTCGCGCCGGTCGGGAACGTCGTTCGCGCCTTGCGCGAAGCGCCCGGGCACGCCGGCACCCTTCATCTGGCCGCCGATTTTCTTTCCGAGGTGTTTGTCGAGATCGGACTTCTTCATGCTCATGGTCGGTGCTCTTTTGCGGTTCAGCCCGGATTGTCGCGCCCGTTGTGGCAGAGTGCAGAGATGGCTCTGAAGGCGACCGTTTGCAAGGCCACCCTGCAGATCGCCGACATCGACCGCGGCCTCTACGCCGACCATTCGCTGACGATCGCCAGGCAGCCGTCGGAAAACGACGAGCGGATGATGGTGCGCATCCTCGCCTTCGCGCTCAACGTGCCCGCCGACGACCGCGACGGCGCCCTCGAACTCGCCAAGGGCATGCAGGACACCGAGGAGCCGGAGTTGTGGCAGAAGGACCTGACCGGCAGCATCGTCCACTGGATCGAGGTCGGCCAGCCAGAAGAGCGCCGTCTCGTGAAGGCGAGCGGCCGCGCCAGACGGGTCAGCGTGTATGCCTTCAGCCACTCCGCCCCGACTTGGTGGGCGGGGCTGGGCAGCCGGATCGCGAGAGCGCGCAACATCGAGGCTTGGCAGGTGCCGTCCGAGCAGAGCCGCGAGCTCTCGGAGCTGGCCGGGCGCAGCATGCAGTTGCAGATGAATCGGCAGGACGGGCTGATCTGGATGTCCGACGGGAATCGCTCGGTACAGATCGCGCCGGTGCGGCTCGCGTGAGACGCTCCAGCCGCGAATTCACCCGATCTTGCAGAATCCCGTCGCATGAGCGAACCGTCGGCCGACCCGACCAGCATCGACGCGCAAGCGGCACCGATTCTCGATTTCTGGTTCGGCGCGCCGGGCAGCGACAGCTTCGGTTCGCAACGCAGGATCTGGTTCGCCAAGGACGACGCCTTCGACCGGCTCATCGCCGAGCGGTTTGCGAGCCTGATCGAGCAGGCTTTGCGCAGTGAGCTCGACGCCTGGCAAGCGACCGCGCGCGGCGGGCTCGCGCGCATCCTGCTGCTCGACCAGTTCACGCGCAATGTGTTCCGCGGCGACAAGCGTTCCTTCGCCGGCGACGCCCAGGCGCTGAGCGGCGCGATGGCGATGGTCGGCTCGCGCTTCGACGAGGCGCTGCCGTCCTTCATGCGCGCATTCGTCTACATGCCCTTCGAGCATGCCGAAGGCCTGGCGATGCAGGACGAATCGGTGCGGCTTTTTTCTCGCCTGGTCAACGATGCGCCCGAGCTCACCACCGCGCTCGACTATGCGCGCAGGCACCGTGCCGTGATCGAGCGGTTCGGCCGATTCCCGTTCCGCAACGACGTCCTCGGGCGCTCCTCGACCAGCGAAGAGATCGCGTTTCTGGCGACGCAGGGATCGCGCTTTTAGCGCGCGCGACCCGTGGGGCCCGAATCAGCGGCGATTCGGGTTGTCGGGGTGTCGGTCCAAGCGATTGGGAACACCATCGCGGTCACGGTCGCCGCCGTGCCGCGCCCAGTTGCCGCGATTGAAGTGCCAGCGGCCATCGCGCTGCTCCCAGGCCGGCTGCGCATAGACGTAGCCGCGGCGCTCGCGCATCCAGTTGCCACCGACCCAATAGTGCCGGCCGCGACGCCAGTCCCAGTAGCCAGGCGTCCACAAATAGCCGGGGCGCGCCGCGGGAACGACCTCGTAGCGCGGAGCTGGCGGCGCGACATTGATGTCGACCCGGAGCGGGGCCGCGAACGATGCGCCCGAGAACGTCGCCGAGGCGGCGGCAAGAACCGCGATGGATGCGAATTTGGCAATCATGGTGGCGTTCCGATCTGAATGTCCATCTTCCAAATGTCGGCAAAGTCACGCCCTGGGCGTGTCGGCGGAGACCTCGCCGTGGCGTCAGCCCGATCCTTGTGGAGGTCGCCCGGCATGTCGCGAGTATTGCGCCCGAGCCTTCCTCAATGGTTGTCGCGTGGCACGAAGGCGCCGCGCCGGCCGACCAGGAAGTCGAGGTCGACGCCTTCGTCGGCCTGCAGCACGTGATCGACGTAGAGCTTCCAGTAGCCGCTGCCGAGCGGCGGCGGCGGCCGCTTCCAGTCCTGCATGCGCGCCGCGAGCTCGGCATCGCCGATGTCGAGATGAATGCGCCGATTGGGCACGTCGAGCTCGATGAAATCACCGCTGCGCACGGCCGCCAGGGGACCGCCGTCGGCGGCTTCGGGCGCGGTATGCAGAACGACCGTGCCATAGGCCGTGCCGCTCATGCGCGCATCGCTGATGCGGACCATGTCGGTGATTCCCTTGCGCAACACCTTCGGCGGCAGCGGCATGTTGCCGACCTCGGCCATGCCGGGATAGCCCTTCGGCCCGCAGTTGCGCAGCACCATCACGCAGGTCTCGTCGATGTCGAGGCTCTCGTCGTCGATGCGCTTGTGGAATTCCTCGATGCTGTCGAAGACGACGGCACGGCCGCGGTGCGTCATGAGCGCCGGCGTGGCGGCGCTCGGCTTGATGATCGCGCCGCGTGGCGCCAGATTGCCGCGCAACACGGCGATGCCGGCATTGGCCTTGAACGGCGCGTCGAAGGTCTTGATGACGTCGGTGTTGAAGTTCTCCGCGTCGGCGATGTTCTCGCCGATCGTCTTGCCGTTGGCCGTGACGGCGCCGAGATGCAGCAACGACGCGATCTCCTTCATCACCACCGGCAGGCCGCCGGCGTAGCAGAAGTCTTCCATCAGGTGCGTGCCCGACGGCTGCAGGTTGACGAGGCAAGGCAGCTCGCTGGCCAGCCGGTCGAAATCGTCGATGCCGAGCCTGACGCCGAGGCGGCCGGCGATGGCGATGAGATGGATCACTGCGTTGGTGGAACCGCCGATCGCGGCGAGCGTCCTGATCGCGTTCTCGAAGGCCTCGCGCGTGAGAATCGACGACAGCGTCTGGTCTTCATGAACCATGTCGACGATGCGACGACCCGACATGCGCGCCAGCACATTGCGCCTTCCATCCACCGCCGGGTACGCGGCGTTGCCTGGCAGGCCGATGCCGAGCGCCTCGACCATGCTGGCCATCGTGCTCGCCGTGCCCATCGTCATGCAATGGCCGTGGCTGCGGTGCATGCAGCTCTCGGCGTCGAAGAAATCCTGCAGCTTCAGCGTGCCGGCACGCACCTGCTCGCTCATGCTCCACACGCCGGTGCCGGAGCCGAGCTCCTGGCCGCGCCATTTGCCGTTGAGCATCGGGCCGCCCGAGACGCCGATCGTCGGCAGGTCGACGCTCGCAGCGCCCATGACGAGCGACGGCGTGGTCTTGTCGCAGCCCATCAGCAGCACGACGCCGTCGATCGGATTGCCGCGGATCGACTCCTCGACGTCCATGCTCGCCAGGTTGCGGTAGAGCATCGCGGTCGGCCGCAGCAACGTTTCGCCGAGCGACATCACCGGAAACTCGAGCGGAAAGCCGCCCGCCTCGTAGACGCCGATCTTCACCTGCTCGGCCAAGGTACGGAAGTGCGAGTTGCACGGCGTCAGCTCGCTGAAGGTGTTGCAGATGCCGATCACGGGGCGGCCGTCGAACTGATCGTGCGGCACGCCCTTGCCCTTGACCCAGCTGCGGTAGTTGAAGCCGTCGCGATCCTGGCGCCCGAACCACTGCTGGCTGCGCAGCTCCTCGGGTTTCTTGCGCGGCTTCGTTGCCTCGGTCATCGGCGCATCCCCTTGCTGCTCATTCCTTGACCGACCCGGTCAGGCCAGAGACGTAGTACTCGACGAAAAATGAATACACGAAGGCGACCGGCAGCGAGCCGAGCAGGGCACCGGCCATCAACGGCCCCCATTGATAGACGTCGCCCTGAACCAGCTCGGTGACGACGCCGATCGGCAGCGTCTTGATCTCCGACGACGAGATGAAGGTCAGTGCATAGATGAACTCGTTCCACGACAGCGTGAAGGCGAAGATGCCGGCCGAGATGAGGCCCGGAACGGCGAGCGGCAGGACGATCTTGGTCAGGATCTGCCAGCGCGTGGCCCCGTCGATCAGCGCGCACTCCTCGAGCTCGTACGGGATCGAACGGAAATAACCCATCAGCAGCCAGGTGCAGAACGGGATCAGGAACGTCGGGTACGTGAGGATCAGCGCCCATCGCGTGTCGAACAGGCCGAGCCGGAAGACGACGTTGGCGAGCGGAATGAACAGGATCGTCGGCGGCACGAGATAGGCGAGGAAGATCGCCAGGCCGGTGTGCTTCGAGCCGCGAAAGCGCAGCCGCTCGATCGCGTAGGCAGCCAGCACCGAGGCGAAGAGCGAGAAGGCGGTGGACACGACCGAGACGAGGATCGTGTTCCAGGCCCACTCCGGGAAAGAGGTCTCGAACAGGAGGTGATGGAAGTGCGCGAGCGTCGGCTTGATGACCCAGAACGGATTGCCCTGGCGCGACAGCAGCTCGGCATCGGGCTTCACCGAGGTGATCGCCATCCAGTAGAACGGGAAAAGCAGGACGATCAGAAAGACGACCAGCGGGATGTAGACGACGACGGCACGCCGCCTCCTCGACTCGAGGTAGCCCATGCCGGCCGAGTCGACCGCGGTCGTCGTCGCGCTCATTTGTCCGCGCCGCCCTGCTGCCAGGCGCGGCGCTGCAGGCCGAAGAAGCTGAACATGATGCAGGCCAGCAGGAACGGCACCATCGTGATCGCGATGGCTGCGCCTTCGCCGAGCGCGCCGCCGTTGATCGCGCGCTGGAACGCGAGCGTCGCCATCAGATGGGTGGCGTTGAGCGGGCCGCCGCGCGTGATGACGTAGATCAGCTGGAAATCGGTGAAGGTGAAGAGCACGGAGAACGTCATCACCACGGCGATGATCGGCGTCAACAGCGGCAGCGTCACGTGGCGGAACTGCTGCCAGGGCGTGGCGCCGTCGATGGCCGACGCTTCGTAGTACGAAGGCGAGATCGTCTGCAGGCCGGCGAGCAGGGTGATCGCGACGAACGGAACGCCGCGCCAGACGTTGGCCGCGATCACCGACAGGCGCGCATTCCACGGGCTGCCGAGAAAGTCGATGTAGGTGGTGATCAACCCCATCTTCACGAGCAGCCAGCTGATGATCGAGAACTGCGCGTCGTAGATCCACCAGAAGGCGATCGCCGAGAGTGCCGTCGGCACGATGTAGGGCAGCAGGATGACGGCGCGAAAGAAGGTCTTGAAGCGGATGTTGCGGTTGAGCAGGACCGCCAGCCAGAGGCCGAGAAAGAATTTCAGGACGCTGGCGACGACCGTGTAGAAGATCGTGTTGAAGAGGGCCAGCCGGGTGACGCTGTCGCCCCAGAGGAACTCGTAGTTCTCCAGCCCCACCCATTCGCCCGCGCGGCCGACCTTCGCGTCGGTGAAGCCGAGCCAGACACCGAGGCCGAGCGGGTACGTCAGGAAGATCAGCAACAGCACCGCCGCCGGCAGCATGAAGAGCATGCCGAGCGCATTGCGATTGTTCTGCAGTCGTTCGATCGCCGTCATGAATTCAGGCCGCGCTAGCGACCGCGAAGCGAAGCGAGCACCCCTCGGCTCGCGGATGCGAGCCGAGGCCGCCGCTACTCCTGGATTACGAGAACCAAGCCGG
>DAIMIM010000076.1:10461-11012 GCA_036722755.1 Caldimonas sp.
GCACAGCGTGCGAGGCACAGCGAGCGATGCGAAGCAAGCGATGCGAAGCCAGCCCCCGGCTCGCGGATGCGAGCCGAGGCCGAGTTGAGGGACGCGCGAGCGAAGCAACGCGTGATCCCTCGAACGAGGCCGGTGCTGACGTCGACCGCAGGTCGTCGTCAAACCTTGTAATAGCGTTCGGCGCGTTTCTGCGCGCGCTCCATCGCTTCCTTCGGCGACTTCGAGCCGCTCACCGCCTCGGCCACCATGTTGACGACGATGAAGTCGGCCGCAGCGCCTGCCGATGCATAGCCGAGCTTGCCCGCGTACCCGGCCGGCCGCAGGTTCTTCACCGCGTCGCGGTACGGCAGGTTCTTCGGATCCGCGGTCCAGATGGCGCTGTTCGCGTACGCCGCCAGCGGCGGCGCGACGTAGCCTTGCGCGCCGCTCAGCCATGGGTCGAACTGGTCTTTTTCCATCATGAACTGCAGGAACGCCTTGGCCGCCTGCGGGTACTTGGTGTACTTCATGATCATCTGGTTGAAGTACAGGTGCGACTCGGTCGGCACGCC